>SCSO01000017.1 GCA_004297865.1 Legionella sp. | reverse complement strand
CTAGACCACCCGTATGCCGTATTATGGATTACGGTAAGTTTCTCTTTGAACTGAGTAAAAAACAAGCTGAAGCAAAGAAAAAGCAAAAGCAAATTCAGGTCAAAGAATTAAAATTCCGTCCAACGACGGAAGATGGAGATTATCAGGTCAAGCTACGCAACCTGATCCGTTTCCTCAATCATGGTGATAAAGTCAAAGTCACGCTACGTTTTCGTGGTCGTGAAATGGCGCATCAAGAATTGGGTATGAAAATTCTCGAACGTATACAGCTGGATACAGCGGATGTTGCAGTAGTTGAGCAACATGCAAAACGTGAGGGTAGACAATTACTCATGGTCTTATCACCCAAAAAAACGAAGTAGCGTAATTAATGCGGAGTAAAGTGTTATGCCTAAGTTAAAGTCACATCGTGGAGCGTGTAAACGTTTCCGAAAGACAGCAAGTGGTGCGATTAAACGTCGCGGTGCTTATAGAAACCATATCCTTACCAAGAAGTCTACTAAGCAAAAACGACATCTACGTGTAGGTGCCAGTAGATTGAAGCCATGCGATGCTCGTTTGGCTGAACGTATGTTGCATGGTAGTTAAGGGGAGGAGTGAAAAATGCCAAGAGTTAAACGTGGTGTGACCGCTAAAGCGCGTCATAAGAAAATTTTAGATCAAGCCAAAGGTTATTACGGTGCACGTAGTCGTACCTATCGCATGGCCAAGCAAGCAGTTATTAAAGCAGGTCAATATGCTTATCGCGATAGACGTCAGAAAAAACGTCAGTTCCGTGCATTATGGATAGTGCGTATTAACGCGCAAGCTCGTGAGTGTGGTTTATCATATAGTCGTTTGATTGATGGCTTGAAAAAAGCATCAGTTGAATTGGACAGAAAAATACTTGCTGATATGGCAGTACATGATAAAGTAGCCTTCGCGGCCATTGCTGAACAAGCTAAAGCTGCATTAGCAGGTTAATTTAGATTGTTAAATAAATTATAGAGGAGGCTAAGGCCTCCTTTTTACTTGTGGGTATCACTATGCAGGACATCATCACCATACAAGAACAAGCCGCTGCTGCCATTAGTAAAGCACAGGATGTATCTACTCTCGAATCCATTCGGGTTGAATTTTTGGGAAAAAAAGGACATCTCACTGAATTATTAAAAGGCCTTGCTTCCCTATCTGCGGAAGAAAAACCCAAAATGGGTCAATTAGTCAATCAAGCTAAACGAGAAATTAGTGAACTAATTGAAACCAAAATGGAACAATTAAAAGAAAAACAACTGACTGAAAAATTAGCTGCTGAGCGTATCGATATTACGCTGCCTGGCCGTCATAACGCTGCAGGCTCTTTACATCCAGTCACTCAAGTTAAACATCGAATTAATGAATATTTCAGCCGCTTAGGATTTGATATAGTCGATGGGCCTGAAATTGAAAGTGAATTTTATAATTTTGAAGCCTTAAATATCCCTGGCCATCATCCAGCAAGAGCAATGCATGATACTTTTTATTTTGGGGATGGGCGACTCTTAAGAACACACACTTCACCAGTACAAATTCGTACTATGGAAAAACGTAAACCTCCTTTTCGCCTGATTGCTCCAGGTAGAGTTTATCGCTGCGACTCAGATCTGACACATACGCCCATGTTTCACCAAGTAGAAGGTCTGTTAATTGATAAGCAGGCGACCTTGGCTGGCTTAAAAGGATTATTACAGGATTTCTTTGCCCATTTTTTTGGACGTGAATTAGCCCTAAGATTTAGACCATCGTATTTCCCTTTTACCGAACCCTCTGCAGAAGTGGACATTGAATGTACGCAATGCCATGGCAAAGGATGCCGCTCTTGCAAATTTACTGGCTGGTTAGAAGTATTAGGTTGTGGCATGGTACATCCCAATGTATTAAGGGCAGTGAATATTTCCCCTGATGAATACCAAGGTTGGGCCTTTGGTATGGGCATGGACCGTTTGGCCATGCTGTACTTTGGAATTGATGATTTACGCATGATGTTTGAAAATGATTTAAGTTTTTTAAGTCAATTTTAAAGCTAAAGAGGACTTTTAGATGAAACTCAGTAAGTTGTGGTTACGTGAATGGGTTAATTTCTCATTAACAGAACAAGAATTAGCCGATCAATTGACTATGGCCGGTTTAGAAGTCGACGCAGTTAGTCCGGTAGCAGGGGAATTTACCAAGGTCGTTGTTGCTGAAGTACTCAGCACGCAACCACATCCAGATGCTGATAAATTAACTGTCTGTGAAGTAAACGCCAATGGCGACAAACCCTTACAAATTGTTTGCGGCGCAGCTAATGTTAGACCTGGGTTAAAAGTGGCTTTATCGATGATTGGCGCTGAGTTGCCCGGTGGTTTTAAAATTAAAGAATCTAAATTACGGGGTGTATTATCCCAAGGCATGCTCTGTTCGGTCACCGAATTAGGTATTGCAGAGCAATCTGAGGGTATCATGGAGTTGCCAGCCGATGCTCCAGTAGGGATGGATTTACGTGAATATCTTAATTTAGATGATCAGATCTTAGATATAGACTTAACTCCCAATCGTGCCGATTGTTTCAGTGTTTTAGGCATTGCGCGAGAAGTAGCGGTTTTAAATCAATTGCCCCTTATATTTCCAGAAATCCCGACGGTTACACCAACCATTGACGATGTATTGGCTGTTCAAATTAAAAATCCTGAAGCTTGCTCGCGTTATTGCGGACGAATAATCAAGAATATTAATCCAGATGCGACTACCCCTTTATGGATGATTGAACGTTTACGTCGAAGTGGTATTCGTTGTGTGCATCCAGTAGTCGATGTGATGAATTACGTGATGCTGGAGTTAGGGCAACCTATGCATGCGTTCGACCTTGCGACGATTAAAGCTGAGATTATCGTACGCCTTAGCAATGAAAAAGAGCAATTGGAGTTGTTGGATGGCCAGGAAGTCACTTTAAATGATAAAGTTCTAGTGATTGCAGATCGCGAGAAACCCTTAGCCATGGCAGGCATTATGGGAGGGGCTCAGAGTGCAGTCCAAGCGGAAACTAAAGACGTATTTCTAGAAAGTGCCTTTTTCAATCCTATAATTACGGCTGGAGTTGCCAGAAAGTACGGTTTATTTAGTGATTCATCACAACGATTTGAACGGGGTGTGGACCCTTATTTGCAAATGAAAGCTCTAGAGCGAGCCACCGCATTAATTTTATCTATTGCCGGCGGTGAGGCTGGACCCGTAGTTGAGACCTTAGAGCATAAAAACCTTCCTAGCCAAATTAGCCTCAGTTTCAATACAGCTAAAGTGAAGCAACTGAGTGGTTTAGATATTTCTCTTGCAGAAATGAAGAACTTAATTACTGGTCTAGGCATACAAATTACTGCGGAAAATAATGGGATCTTAGAAGTGAAGGTGCCTTCCCATCGTTTTGATATTCAATTAGACGTCGATTTAGTTGAAGAAATCATCAGGCTTTATGGTTATGACAATTTAAAAGCCCAGCCTATGAATTCCGAAGTGCAAGCAGGGGTGACCAGTGCCAACGAAAGCATTGCTACTCAATTAGGACTCTGGTTTAAAGCAAATAGTTATCATGAAACGATTAGTTATAGTTTCGTCGACCCTGAATTGCAGGGGGCGCTTTATCCTGAACAAGAATTTATGCAGTTGCTTAATCCCATTTCTTCCGAATTATCGCAAATGCGAACAGGCATGTGGCCAGGGCTCATTGCTTCCATGATTTATAATGTTCATCGCCAGCGCAACACTGTCAAATTCTTTGAAATCGGGGTGGTTTTTGATGTTCAGCAGGGGCAATTAAGTGAAAGACCTTGTATTGCCGGACTGATTACTGGGGAGTATGGGGCTTTAAATTGGGGTGAAACTAAGGGTCATTTTGATTTTTATGATCTAAAAGGAGACCTGGAATCCCTATTTTCTAGCCTTAAATTACAAAATATTGAATTTAAATCGGCGACGCATGCTGCATTGCACCCAGGAAAAACGGCTGAAATCAGGATTGATGGCCAATTTGCGGGCTGGCTAGGGGTATTACACCCTAGATTAACCGATGCATTGGATATTACTCAGGACGTGGTGCTTTTTGAATTAAATTTATCGGCCCTGCATAATTCAAGGCCTGTAGGTTATAAATCGGTATCGAAATACCCGCAAATTCGTCGAGATTTGTCCTTTTTAGTGGCTGAAGACGTCAAGGCTAAGGCTATAGAAGAGGTAGTCCGTAAGACTATTAAAGACCCATGGTTGAAGGATTTTGCTGTTTTTGACCTATATATGGGCAAAGGAATTCCTGAAGGAAAGAAAAGTTTGGCCATTGCTATGATTTTACAGGACGACGGTAGAACTTTAGTTGACTCTGAGATCAATTCTGTAATTGCTGCTATAATCAAAGCATTAGAGGCTGAATTTTCAATTTTATTGAGGGAATAATCATGAACGCATTGAGTAAAGCCATTATAGCAGAGACCTTGTGTGATGATTTAAAGCTGTCAAAACCTTTTGCTAAGGATATGGTCGAGAATTTCTTTGAAGAGCTACGACATGCCTTAGAAAATGGAAAACATGTGAAATTATCCGGTTTTGGTAATTTTACCTTAAGAGATAAGCCCCAAAGACCTGGAAGAAACCCCAAAACTGGGAAAGAAATCCCTGTAATGGCGCGTAGAGTGGTTACTTTTAAACCAGGCTTGAAGCTAAAAACTAAAATTGAAACCATAGGAAAGTAGTTCTTTGACTTATTATACAAAGCATGTGCTTTTATGCACTAACCAGAAGGTTCCTGGTAAGCAGTGCTGTGCTAATTCAGGCGGTGAAGAGTTTTTCAATCATATGAAATCTAAGCTTTTAGAGTTAGATATGCATGGTCCTGGCAAAATCCGAGTCAGCAAATCAGGCTGTTTAGGGCGTTGCAGCTCAGGACCTTGCATTGTCATTTATCCCGAAGCAGTATGGTATACCTATTCCTCTCTAGCTGACATCGACGAAATCATCGAAAGTCATCTTGTTGCCGGAAAAACAGTTGAAAAACTATTGATTGATAGTCC
>SCSO01000212.1 GCA_004297865.1 Legionella sp. | reverse complement strand
TAAAACAAGGCGCTGAACAATTAATTAAACATAGCGATGAAGGTTTAAATGCCATGCCTCCTCGAGGTGGATGTTTCGAATGTACCGATAAACAGCTTCTTTTAGCAATAATTATTTTACTCCCAAAAAAGCTTAAAAATGATGTATTTAATGAACTCAGAGATCACAAAAAGAACAGTTAGAATAAAAAAAAGATAAAAAAAGCTAAACCTATTTGGAAATCTCCCGATACAGTAAAAAAAAGAGGGAGATATAAACGTGAAAAAACAACTACTGCTAATACCTGCTTGTGCTTTGGCGGCTGCATGTTCACCCATGGATAGATCAGACTCTGTGGTTGATGATGCCGGCTATACCCATTACACGATGAATATGGACTCTGACCATAAAGGTCGTGGTTACTTCCCAGAACATCGTCAGCCTACCGGAAAGAAAGTATTCGTATTCGATCCTAAGGCTACTGCATGGGCTGCTTATGATGCACAAGGAAATCGCGTCAAAACCGGAAGTGCTTCTGGTGGTAAAGACTTCTGCGAAGACGTGGGCAGACCATGCCGTACTGTAACAGGTAGTTTCAGAGTGTATTCTAAGAAAGGTGAGGATTGTACTTCTAGTATCTATCCAGTAGAGACTGGTGGTGGAGCTAAAATGCCATACTGCATGCATTTCTCCGGTGGTTACTCAATCCACGCAGCTTATGAAGTGCCTAACTACAATGCCAGCCATGGTTGTATTCGAGTATTACCAGGTGCTGCAAAATGGTTAAACCAAAACTTTATTGATATCGGTACATCAGTAATTGTTAAACCTTATTAACAAATAACAAACTTCTCCACTATTTCCCCGCCAATTGGCGGGGTTTTTTTTGAAATATGGATTTATAGTTTACTTGCTTTTAATCGATCTACTTTGTCGCTAATACTTTTACTGTATTCAGATTTATTTTCAAAGAAACCTGTTTTCATACCCATAACACTTTTACAAAAATCGATTAATCGGTTCCATAAATTTTCTAGATATTCTCCCCATCCAATATCTTCTTCGAGAGTAGGCTTTGCCTCTTCCAGGGCTGTTTTACAAGCATCCATAAAATCCACATCACTGTTAGGGGAATTTTGTTTTAATGCCACAATGAAATTATTGCAAGCTGTATCGAGATTGGTAAATAATTTATCAGCTACTTTTTTTGCTTCTGGATTTTTTATTAGTTTAATGTCATTTGATAAATCGCCTAATATATTAGACAGCTTTAGACTTACTGAGACTAATTGTTTTTCTTTCTGAGCTGCGTCTTGTTTTTCTTTTTCTTCTTTCTTAGCGGCCTCTTGTTTGTCTTTTTCTTTAGCTGCGTCTTGTTTTTCTTTTTCTTTCTTAGCGGTCTCTTGTTTGTCTTTTTCTCTCTGAGCTGCATCTTGTTTGTCTTTTTCTTTCTGAGCTTCTAATTGTTTATTCTTTAGCGCTATTTGTTCTGCATTTTTTTGCTCACGAATTTTATTAAGCTCATCATACAAAGCTCGATTTTCTGTTTTTAATTTCTTATATTCTGGATCTTGAGATTGACCAATATTTTCCATCACTCGATTATATTCATTATATCCCTTCTCGGCATGTTTCACTTTATCATCAAGATTTTTGGCTTCATTCATTGCTTTTTTACTTTCTTTTAATAATTTGTTAAGTTTTGTTAATGCCCCGATTTCTTTATTAGCCATGATATTTTCCCTAATTTAAGGATATTATTGTAAAATATTAGACCAATATGATCAAATGTTCAACTTATTTGTAAATTATTCAATTAAATTAAACGGTTAGAATAACTTATCCATAGAAGTCCCAAAACTTGATAAACTTGGCCCTAGACCTTACTATCTTTATTTTTTAACCAGGGCTATAACCATGATCCTGTGCATTGATGTAGGAAATTCGCATATATACGGTGGGGTGATTGAAGGGGAGGAGATAAAACTGCGTTTTCGCCTTTCTTCGATTATGAGCACTTCCGATGAATTAGGGATTTTCTTAAAGAGTGTGCTGCGAGAAAATCATTGCTCGCCTGAAGCCATTAAGCAAATAGGGATTTGTTCAGTGGTTCCGCAATTAGACTACTCATTAAGATCTGCTTGCGTAAAATACTTTGGAATTGACCCGTTTCTGCTCCAGGCCGGAGTAAAAACAGGCTTAAATATTAAATACCGTAATCCCTTAGAAGTAGGGGCGGACCGTATTGCCAATGCTATTGCAGCAACTCATAGTTTCCCTAATCAAAATGTCATTGTTATCGATTTTGGCACGGCCACCACTTTTTGTGTCATTAATGATAAAAAAGAATACCTGGGTGGGGCGATTTTGCCTGGTGTGCGCTTATCGGTAGAGGCTTTGTCCAAGAATACCGCCAAATTACCCTCTGTAGAGATTGTTAAGGTAGAGAACACCGTTGGCCGCTCTACCACTGAAAGTATTCAATCCGGTATCTTTTATGGGGCTTTA
>SCSO01000211.1 GCA_004297865.1 Legionella sp. | reverse complement strand
GCCTTTTGTTACTCTTCCAACCGTAAATTATGAATGGAAGGAAGGCCTTGGTCAGTTAACTGCGGAAGGCATGAATCAAGAATATAAAATGGGAATGCAATTTCGGCAAAAATACATTGAACAAACACATCTCTTGCCTGAATCTTATGAGCCCGGAACAGTTTATGTACGATCAACAGATTACGACCGCACTCTAATGAGTGCGCAATCGTTATTAATAGGTTTATACCCACCTGGAACAGGGCCTAATACTTCAGAGCCACCAACTTCGGCTCTTCCCCATGCCTTCCAGCCCATCCCTGTTTTTAGTGCTCCTCGTCAAGTCGATGATGTCATCGTTCAAGATTTAAGCCCAAAGGAACATCAAGAACTGATGGAACAATATGTCTACTCTACCAAAGAATGGCAGCAGAAAAATGAGGAGCTAAAAGATAAGTATTCTCGTTGGAGTAATCTAAGCGGTCTTCCTATTAATAACCTAGTGGATCTTCTAAAACTGGGTGATACTTTAATTGTCTACCGAGCACATAATGCCCCCATGCCAAGTGGCTTAAGTGAAGAAGACATTCAGACCATCATTGAAGCGAATGACTGGGCTCTGGCAGCGCAAGATAGGCCCCAGCAGGTAGGTATAGCTTACGATAGCAAACTCATGTTGCACATCAGTGAATACTTAAAAAACGGCATTAAGCCCAATTCCAAACTTAAATATGTTCTACTTTCTGCCCATGATACAACTCTTTCTAGAACTTTAAGTTTTTTGGCCGCGCCTTTAAATAATGCCCCAGGATATGCGTCGAATGTAAACTTTTCTTTATATGAAACCAGTTCTAGCTCCTATATAGTAAAAGTAACATATAATGGCAAGCCAGTTGTTATCCCGGCTTGCGGGGGAAGCAGTTGTGAGTTACAACAATTCATTAAATTAGTTAAAAACACCAGCAAAATGCCTCAACCTGCTGGCTAACCTGCTTGGGCTAAAACTCTATTATGAGGGCATCTATTTTATTAATATCCGCTTTTTATAAGTCTATTTTGCAAGCTTTTTACCTTTCTAAACAAAAAGCAAGGCTTAACCCCGGTTTTTAGTTTTTTATCTAAGCACTAACTTGTTGGACTTTGGCTTCCATCTCATCAATGACTTTCTCAGGTTCAGATTTAAATAAGCTAAATTGCCAACTACCAGTTTTTATTTTTGCTGAAATTGCTAGCACTGCAGGAACTATCCCTAAACTAATGATGGCAAGCCCTAAAATTGCAAAAAACTCATTCCAGTTATTAGGATGTGATATTTGAGTTCGTGCTTGCTCTAAGGCTTCCTGACAAGTGTTTTGAAAGGTTTTAGAATTCGCAGCATTAGGTTTTTGATTGAAGTAAGTCTGTGCAGCATTCACTAAAGCATCATGCAGTTTGAGAAAAACAACCTTATCGTTACTATTGGTATCAACTTCTGCTAAATGGTTTAAGTTAATTTTATCCTTAAACTCACCCATCAAACTTGAAAAATAGAGTTTTCTAACTTGGTGGCTATCATCAGGATCCGGAAAAAATTTAGTTAAAAATGGATTGAGCTCTTTAATGGAAAGGAGTGCGGAAAATGAGCATTGGCATTTCTGCAAAACCATAAGTCGTTGCGAGGCGGTAATAAAATAGTATTTAAAAATATCCTCTTCAAGCCCGTGTTTATCTAAATCTCTCCAAGGTAAGTGATCTATCACGTCCTGTAATAATGAATTTGCTTGAGGTTCACTAATTTTTTTAAGAATGATTGAAATATTTCTGCAGATATTAATAAGACTAGAATTTTCGCTAATTAATTGTTTTAAGTCCTCTTTCATTACAAGCACAATTGCCTCTATTTGTCCTTGGCTGAACTTACCATATT
>SCSO01000521.1 GCA_004297865.1 Legionella sp. | reverse complement strand
AGAGCAAAATCCCACGCTTAGTGCTATTTCCGCACCAGAAATGACAACCAAAATTCAACAGCAACTATTACCGCGCAAATTACCTTTCACCCTACACTATTTAGATACCCTACCAAGAAATACTAATGGTAAATTAGATCGCAGGGCCTTAGCGCAAATACTTCATCTTAAGGAAATTAACTGATGCTCATTCCCAGAATTCAACAAGTACTCACTCGCAATGGTTTCAGTAGCATTCCCGATAATCCTCAAGATCTCTTAGTTCAAGGGGGTTTGGATAGTTTGATGCTGGCTTTATTAATCATTGAATTAGAACGTGAATTTCAAGTGAAAATTCCAGTGATTCCTTTAGTGAAGGAACGATTTGAGTCATTGCACAGTATTGAACAACATTTATTGGAGTTGGGAGCAAAATGAGACTATTAATTACTGGTGGTTCTTCTGATATAGCCCAAGCCATTGCCAAACGCCGTTTGCAAATGGGGGATCAAGTGATAATCACGTGCTCCAATCAAGACAGTTTAGCCAAAACTCTCGCCCTCTATCAGCAACAACAAATGATTGTTCGCGGTTTGGTTTATGATTTTAATAATCCTGCGGCTTGTGAAGACGAATTAAATGTTCTCTTGCAAGAACCTCTAGATGCCTTAATTCTCAATGCCTTCACCCGGGTCACGCAATTACGTAAATTACATGCTATTTCTTATAAAAATTTACAAACTTATCTCCATACTAATTTGGATGGGAATGTTTGGTTGCTGCATCGTTTATTACCGCATTTTTTAGCTAATGAATTTGGACGCTTGATTCTCATTTCTAGCCTTTCCGCAGTGACAGGCACTAGCCGTTATGGCGCTTATTGTGCCATTAAAGCTGCATTGGAAGGTTTGTTTTATAATTTAGCCGTGGATTATAGCGCGGATAATATTTTAGCGAATGTTTTGCGGGTAGGTTTAATTAAAACCTCACGCACCGAGCAATTTTGGAAAAATCCGGCCTACCAAGAAAAAATGGCCAAAATCATTCCACAAGGCGTGATGGGAGAACCTTCGCAGGTCGCGGAGGCTTTGGATCCTTTATTATCCCCTACTTCGTTTATTACCGGCACCGTGTTGACAGTCA
>SCSO01000210.1 GCA_004297865.1 Legionella sp. | reverse complement strand
GGCGTGAATGAAGCTGAGCACAGTAATTATCTCATGCAAATGATTCATAAAGATCTCCTACCCAAACTACAAGGAGGCCATGAATCCCATGGCAAACCACCTTTATTTCATTTAGCGATTTTACCGATTACCTTTTGGCCAGGATCCTTATTTTTATGGCAAGTGCTTTATTATGGTTTTACCCAACGTAAAGAAAAAAGCATCCGCTTTTTACTTGCCTGGGTTGTACCCACTTGGATCTTTTTTGAGTTAATGCCGACCAAATTACCGCAATACGTGTTGCCAACTTTCCCCGCTATAGCAGTATTAATGGCGTTGAGTTTTACCCATTTGACCCAAAAACCCAATAAAAGGATCCATTTACTCCAATTATTATGGATAGTCCTTTCTATCGGACTAGGTTTGGCTTTAGGAGCACTACCTTATTTGATTTTAGGTACGATACCTTGGGAAAGTGTGCTCTTAGTTTCGGGGATAACGATACTATCGGTGGTCAGCGTCTATTATGCCTGGCAAGCTCAATTCAGCCGCGCTGCTTTAGCCTGTTTTCTCATGGCATTATTAACTTATCCGCTGGTTTTTGGGCGAATATTACCCCAATTAACCCCCATTTGGCTGACGAATAATTTAGTAAAAAGTTTGGATGTGCAAGCCTTGTCGGCGAATAAACCACTCTTAGTCGTTGGTTTTGAAGAGCCGAGTTTAGTGTTTAATCTCAATACAAAACTAGTATTATTTACCAATTATGAGACCGCTCTAACACAACTAAAGGCTGATCCTAAGCGGATGGTGGTTATTCCCGAAGAAGTATTTGCGCAATTACCTCTGGAAATGCAAAAGCCCCTGCTACAGCAACAAAGCATTTCCGGGTTTAATTACAGTAAAGGACAGTGGGTTAAGCTTTTAGTCCTAAAGCTAAAATGATGGTAGCTTGCTTAAAACCTGTGTTATCATGGGGCAATTTTTTGTTAATTTTAGGTACGATAAATGCCGGTAAACCCCAAGATTGAGCTTTCCATTATTATCCCCGTCTATAATGAGGTGGATAACGTGGCTGCACTGTATCAGGAAATTGAACAGAGCTTATCCCCTGAGCAATACACTTATGAAGTGCTCTTTGTGGATGATGGTAGCCAGGATGGCACGGTTGAGCGTTTGCGGGAATTGCAAAAAATTCATCCGCGTTTACGTGGGATTTATCATCAACGAAATTATGGCCAAAGCGCTGCTTTACTCACAGGCGCTCGTGCAGCTACTTATTCTATGCTCGTCACTATGGATGGTGATGGACAAAACGATCCTAAAGATATTCCTTTACTTTTTGCAGCCTGCAATGACAATAAAACTGTGGTTTTAGGGAATCGTAAAAAAAGAGACGACAATGCTATTCGCAAACTGTCTTCGCGCATTGGCAATGGTGTGCGTCAATCCATTTTGCGTGATGATTGCCCTGATACTGGCTGTAGCTTGAAGTTATTTCCTAAAGAGGCCTTTTTGGCTTTACCCCATTTCAACCATTTGCATCGTTACTTACCCGCTTTGTTCCGTCGCGAAGGCTATACCTTAGTAAATATTCCTGTGAATCATCGGCAAAGAGTTCATGGAACCTCAAAATATGGCGTTATGAATCGTTTGTTTGTGGGGATTCATGATTTAATTGGAGTCCGTTGGTTACTTAAACGCCCTTGTAAATCGGAGGTAAGAGTTTATGAATAGTTCTTATCTTTGGCTCGGGCTGGGTTTTTTGGGCCAAGGTATTTTTTCGGCCCGTTTTTTGGTGCAATGGATAGCTTCCGAACGTGAGAAACGCAGTATCATCCCGGTTGCTTTTTGGTACT
>SCSO01000209.1 GCA_004297865.1 Legionella sp. | reverse complement strand
TCGCTTTTTTATAAAAGGGCAATCTATTTTCAAAATAGGCTTTTACATCGCCACCAGTACAACCAAACAATAGTGGACTTTTTTCTTCTAAAAGTTTACGTATAATTTCTATTTCAAAAACATACGCATTCCCTTCTGTATTTTCTATCTGAGCAGCCACATTAAAGGCATGCCCTGTTTCATGCAGAATGGCACCGATAATTTCCATTGGCGGTTTGAGTAAAAAATTTTCTTTAAGTGCAATCGTTTTATTAAGCACCCAATCTTCATGAAGAGCGCCTAAAAGCCTAAATGTATTTTCATTGATAAAAATGGCAGGATTTCCTTTAACACCTAAGAAATCATTGGGGGGAACTAGAATATCAATTTCCAATTCAGGAATTGAGGCTTTGGTTCCATTATCTAACCCAATCCAGCTTAATTCCCTACATCCCTCGATGAGTAATCTGATGTGATATTTAGTGAGCATTTCCATTCTCCTTCTAAAATATACAAAATGATTATTTAGCATCAATAGTTTTCAGTCAATACATATAGCGATCATTTGGGTAATTATTTACTCATAAAATATTCAATATTATCAATAAGTTAATTTTAAAAACTGATTAGTGGAATAAAATTAGATGAAATAGATTAATTGTTAATCAACTGTAATGCAGGCTATACTCACAATTTGCAAACTCACGAAAGCCCGCATGTAGCAATAATTGAGTATAACGCTGGCAATAACATGAATTAGATTTTAATTAAATTCAACTTCCAATTGTTTCACTTCAGCGACCATAAACGTGATGGCCTTATCCAAATGCCCATGATCTAAATCATCAGGGTCTACAAGAATAGTTTCATAGCCTAAAGCGGCAACCGGATCTAAATATCTATCCAAATCTTCGACGAACAAAATATCGCTGGCTTTAAGATGTTTGAATTCAGTTTGATGTACGGTTTGCACCACAGCGTCTTTAGTCGTCACTTCTTTTCTTACTAAAACACCGTTTTCCAAAATCATTTGACTAATAAAATAAAAAGAATTTTCTTTAAAACCACCTAGTCCAGGATGGAATCCATCAACGCTCTTTATAAAATTACTAAATAAATCTCTGTTCTGTGGAATATCAGGTCTACCTGTGACAATAAATAGAGGAATATTTTTTTGTATGGAGATTTGTACTGCTTTTCTAAATCGTTGCTCATCAAGATGAGAGGCTTTAATGAAACCATGTTCGTCAACAATATACTCGCCCTCCTCATCACGCTCGGGTATGGCTAAGGTATCATCAAAATCAAATAGTATGGCTTTTTTGGCTAATAATCGATTAAAAAATTCCGGTTCAAACATCGCTATTTTCCTTGAAGGTCTAGGTTAAAAGCGCTGATGTTAAAAGATTTATCAATGGCTGTAAATTATAACCCCATCGATTTAAGTTAAAACCACATCGATAGGGTTACTGAGATTAATTAGGAAATTTAGAAATACGAATCACATCAAATGACAAGAGTTGGAAATAGTCATAAGACATATAAAATTCACCATTATTTCCAGCCCAGTCACCCCAAGAATTACGTAAAGTTAATAAACCTTTATGGGGTTTACCTTGCTCATCCACAGCAACGGCATTGTCATCATAACCCACAATGATCATCTCGTGTGCAGACTGCGTGGTCGGTGCAGCTTTTATAATTTCCGAAGTGAGGACCCATGAGTCTTTATCTATCCAAGTTTTATATTTACCCACGGCGCCAGTCATTCCTAAATCAGTGCGGGGAAGCAAGGTTGCAAATACTAATCTATCACCAGCATTTAGGGCTTGCTTTACTTCATTAATATTATGTGAAGGTATATTACGCCAATTGGCTACTTTGCCAAAAATCAACTCACTTAATGCAGCAAATTGTTGGGGCTCCATGAAAAGAGTATTATCATGAGCAGAACGTGTAGGATAATCCTTCAAACCACCGCATCCTGAGCTGTGCTGCTTGGTCGTATTAATCACTCCAAATTGTTGTATTTGACCAATCACTTTATATCCATAAGCACCATCCCAACCACTTGAACCATAACCATGGTTCTCTAAATAGGTTCCTAATTGCAAGTTACATAATTGGCTTATGTAATCGCCTTGACCAATAACGGCATCTAAAGCTCCGGTTATTGCAAAGGTCGTACATGTTCCGTGACTTCCTTGATCTAGAACAGGAACATTATTCATACCTAATTGTACTTTTGCCGGAGTATAAGGATCGGCAAGAAGCGTTTTTACAGAAAACTGTCCTTTGTGTTCTTGAATTGCTTTGGCTCGACGGACTAAAAGTTCCTTTTCTTCTTCAGATAATTGAACTTGCAATAACTTAATGACTTTATCTGTCGCTTGCTTTGAATTAAGGAGAGATTGTTGTGGTTTTTTTAGCTTTAAATGATGGTCAATAGAACCAATAATCTCTATTCCTTCAGCAAAAGCAGGCTTAAAAGTGAATACTGTGAGAGTGAGGGCAAAAAGTGTATTTATAAGTTTCATAAAGCTCTTAAATTGTTAATTTGCGCAATTATAACACATTAAGAGCTCGAAATGAACCATTTTTTTATCCAAAATTCATGAAAATAAATCGAAACTTAATCTCTTTATTTTCCCTGTGGTAAGGCCATAAGCTCCTCATAGTGATCAAGCATTACAACATCATTGGGCCTAGGTTTACAAAAGAAACCTTGACCTGAGGCCATTACTTGAAAATTTGATTTGGAATCAATAACATAATTTTTCCAATCTCCGAGCAACATTCTAAAACTAGCTAGATTGGTTTTATCATTAATGCCCATCTCAAATACTTGGTGACCTAAGTTTTTTAATCGGGTTGCCTTTTTCTCTTGGCCTCTTTCTTTAAGTCGAGCAATGTCGTTTTGAATAGCAAGATAGATACTATTTTTAACCCCATTTAGGTCGGAAATTCTTGCAAAAATGTTTTGTTGTTTTGCTTCCCACCCATCTATTTCCTTACTGTAATCTACAAGTTCGTCATTGTCATAAGAGGTTGTAGACTCTATCCGAGCCGCTAGTTGTTGCAGCCCCAGACGATGTACTTTATTAGTTATTATATTTTCTGAACCTTCAATCAATAGTTGTACGCGGTCAAATAAAGCATCCTTACGTCTCTCGTATTTTTTTCGCTCTTTAGTTTTCTCATCATAGGTTTCTAAATCTTTACTCAAGTTTGGGTCAAATTTTTCGTGTATTCTCAAACGCTCCACTAACTTTTCTAGGATTAAATCTAAATCGGAAAAAGTACGGTTAAAGTCATACACTTGATCAATTTCTGCAACTTCATTGTCCAATTCTTTTTTGTAGTAATCGGAAAGCAACGCTTCCCTATCTTTG
>SCSO01000208.1 GCA_004297865.1 Legionella sp. | reverse complement strand
TCATCACCAGCTTGATAATTTCTTACCTCAGCGAAATCCATACCCCGTCCACGTAATTTGGACAAATGAGTTCCCGTGCGTAAAATTCGACCTTCGGGTTGGTAATTTACGGACTGCGCGTAACGCCTTAGATCAATTAATTCATTTAAGTCTGCGACAACTCCATCAGCCATAACAACCTCTAAGGTATAGCAACCAAACGTAATAAGGAATCAATGAAATCATCACTGCTGACCCCTTCAGCCTCTGCTTCGAAGCTCATTAAGACGCGATGACGTAAGACATCATGAGCAATGACATGAATGTCATCTGGAGTAACATAATCACGTCCACATAACCAAGCATGCGCTTTAGAACAACGATCTAAGGCAATGGTAGCTCTCGGACTGGCACCATAACGCAGCCAACGACCCAGCTCTTCGCTATATACCCCAGGATTACGCGTAGCAACGACTAATTGCACTAAATAATTTTCTAAGGCTTCACTAGTATGAACTTTCAATACTTGCCGACGCGCCTCAAACAATGTTTTTTGCGAAAGCTGTAAAGCCTTGTCGCGTTTACCACCGACTACACCCAGGGCTTCTTTTCTGGTTAATGTTAAAATATCATGTTCAACTTTTGCTTCGGGATAACCAATTTTGACGTACATCAAAAAGCGATCCAATTGCGCTTCGGGTAAGGGATAAGTTCCTTCTTGTTCAATAGGGTTCTGCGTCGCCATTACTAGAAATAATTCAGGAAGAGGATAAGTTCGTCCACCGATGGTGACCTGCCTTTCAGCCATGGCTTCCAATAAAGCAGATTGTACCTTGGCAGGCGCGCGGTTGATCTCATCGGCTAGAATCAAATGATGGAAAATCGGGCCGGGCTGAAACACAAAGGAGCCATTTTGTGGATGATAGACATCGGTACCAGTTAAATCTCCAGGTAATAAATCAGGAGTAAACTGAATACGATGAAACTCCCCTTCAACTCCTTCCGCCAGTTCTTTAACTGCTCTGGTTTTAGCCAAACCCGGCGCACCTTCTACCAGTAAATGGCCATCAGCAAGTAGGGCAATCAATAAGCGCGAAATTAATCCCTTTTGCCCTAAAATTTGGGAGTTTAGATAATTACCCAACTGTGCGACTTGCTTCTGTACTGAATCAACAATTCTATCGCCTACTTGCTCCATAACCCCTACCTCTAATACGAAAAAATCTTATCCTAACGTGAAACGAAGCCGCTGCCAAGCCCTAGCTTATGAGAGATAATCACTTTGTAATTCAAGAGGCATCAACATTTGTACACGTGCATACAAGGAAATAATTTCTTCGCAAAATACATGCAATTGTTGCTGGTTGTCCCAGAGGTCATAGCCAATCCCTTTAGTAAATACTTGCTGGCGTGATAAGGTTTTTAATAAAAATAATTCTTGACTGGAGAAGCCTAAATGAAGATTTAATTCAACTAATTCCATGAGATTTTTGTATTCTTTGATAGGACGATGGTCATGAAGACAATAGGCTTTTAGAGTTAATTGAAAGGCCTGATACATTAAAGAAGTAATGGGTGTTAGCGAGTCAATTTCGGCCCCGAGCTTGACGCGGGTACTACCGGTGGTTTGCTGTAACATATAATCGGCGCAATACGCATGTTGGGTAGCAATGCTGAGTAATTCCAGGGGAGATAAATAGCGCTTGTCCATCAATGAACTCCTTCTGTTGCTGAAGCCGGTCTCGTTAGACTCCTTACAGATTTATTTCAACAACGCCAACGATCACAGTTCGTAGTTTGCGGTTAAAATTAGAGCACTGCATTTACTTTTAGACAATGTTACAATATTACTTCTCTTATATATAACATAACATATACTTACCATTATTTCATGCTTAGTTTTATAAATAGTCCGCTGCAAATTGGCTCATTAACTATCCCTCACCGGTTGATTCAAGGTCCTTTGGCGGGTTTTAGTTGTGCGCCGTTTAGGGAATTATTTAATCATTTTACCCCACCAGCCTATGCAGTAAGCGAAATGAGCTCTGCTCTGGATATCCTTCATAAGCATTCGGCAAACTCTCGTTATGTATATCGCTCTCCTAAAGAAAAAATACTGGCCTATCAAATCTCTGGAACTCAAGAAAATGTGATGGCTGATGCTGCTGCCACCTTACAAGATTTCGGCGCTGATTTAATTGATATTAATTGTGGCTGTCCCAAAATTAAAATTCGCAAAAAGGGCGCAGGTAGTGCTTTATTAGAAAACCCTGATTTATTAATCTCCATTATTCGGCGAGTACGTGAGGTTTTGCATATTCCACTCACCATTAAAATTCGCCTGCAAAACAATGCAAATGACATACAGCTTGCGCAACAAATTTCCGATTCTGGGGCTGATGCAC
>SCSO01000207.1 GCA_004297865.1 Legionella sp. | reverse complement strand
CGTTGATGATCAGCGCGTAATGTCCGCAAAGATTCGGGAGCGGATGTTTGCAGTTTCTCCTGTTGTAATAGTTCTTCGCCGATTTGTTTTTCTAACCATTGTTCTATTCTATCAACGACCTTTTGTGGGCTCGCTGCCGAGTTAGACTCTAATAAGAGTTTTTCATCCTCGCTAAATGGAATTAATTGAGCAAAAGATTGAGTAAACCCTTCTAAGCTTTTACTTTCCTCTTCTTTAGAATAGTCGATAAGCACTCGATTTTGCAGCTCAGCTAAAGAACGTTGCAGCTGGGTTAATACTCGTTCTCTTAATTGATATTTAGCTTTGTAGTTTAACAATTGATAAAAAGATAAACCGGAGGCTGCAAGGTCTTCTTCGTGTTGATTTTTGAATCGAGTTAAAAGGGCAGTTATTAATTGAATTAGACTGTTTAATTGAAGTTGTAATTTAGTCCGTTGTGAACTATCTATAGCCTGGTCCTTATCAACTTCGGCAGTAATTTCTGCTAGCAGATTGCTAGGCTCAGATTGTTGAGCTTCTTGAGTCGCTTCTTCTTTCTTACCAAAAAAACGTTTCACTTTAGAAACCGTGTTTTTAACAAACTGCACCACATCCGTTAGCGGATTAGCCGTCAAGATAGTAGGAACTTTGGTTTGCACAACACGTTTAAGTAAGTTGGAAAAAGTACTCATTCGTTGAGTTAGCACTGACATGCGACTCCATTTTGCGGCGTCAGTTTTCATGTCTTTGCTTTTAAGGAGTACTGCCGCTTCAGAGCGAAGATCATTAATTTTTTCTCTTAAAAGATCTTGTTGCGCATTATAACTTTTAAGTACGTCGTTTTTTTGTGACATCGCCTTTGCAAATTCATCTTTATCCACTAATTCCAAACGTTCGTCCAATTGAGCCTTTAGTTTTTTTTGTAAAGTACTTAATTTTTTAACCGCCAATATTTTTTGCAATTCCACTAAAGCATTTTTGTAATTTAAGGACTGAATAACTAAAGGTAAGAGTAATAGAAAATAGTCATCTGCTGTGTCGGAATTGGTATTAGAATTGAGATAAGCGCGTTTTAAGAATTTGTTTATTGTGGCTATTAACTTTAATTCATGGTCCTCAGTGACAATCTTGGTGACGGGTTTTTCTAAGGTATGACGGTCAGGATAATAAGTTCGTTCAGACACTTCATCACGCACATTGGCTTCAAAGAGACTGGCATGGGTAAACCCGCTAAAGAGCACGTAGTGGGAAATACCAAGCAATAAAGCCATTAGGTTTCGAGTCTCATCCAAAGTAAAAGTATTACCAGTATTAGGATCATGAAACTCTATGACGGAGTCATGTCGTTTACGGACATTCAAAGCATGACCACCTTCGGGGGATGCTATCTGGATGTAATACAAAGCACCCACTTCTAAAACTTTAGGTAATTGCAAAAAGAATTCGAGAATAAGTGCCCCTTTTACCTTAACTGCGCACTGATCTTTAAATTTTGTTTGCTCATCTTGATGCCAATGAGCTCCTTCTTCCACATATAAAGGGTATTTCGGAGAACCTTCTTGGGAACACACGTAAATCCATTTAATGGCTTTTCCCGCACAAATACCTTCTCCCAATATGGGCTTACCATTTTTAATGTAACCACCAAATAAAGGGTCTGCGTCTTGCCTACTGGCTACATAATTGATCTGTAATAATTGGTATAAACTGTACATTAGGGCCAGATCAACATCATTGGTTAGATTGGCAATCTGAGTTGTTTGTTGGATTTTTATGAGTTCGCTTAAGGCAATGAGATCGGCATGAATCTGTTCAAATCGTTTATGGAGTCCTGATTCAATTTTTGCATTATTGAGCTTTTTCTGGTTCTTATCTATAAGGACGGATAACTTACTAATCACTTGTATATAAACATTATTTAACAAATCCTTATTTTCGTTTAAATGCTCATCATCATGCCATTTTTTATGTTTATAACTATTAAAAAGCTCGCGGGTCTCTTGTTCCAATTGCAGAACGGCGTTTTTTAATTCGGATAAATAAATTATATATTCTTTATTAAGGATACGTTTATCTTCATACAAGAGAACATTAATGTTTTTAATGATATGCAGGGGACTGATGTAATGCTCTTGCCTTGCTTGCATGGAAGAATTCCAAAAAAAGCGCATTATATCATTCTAAGGGGGTGTCGTAAATGTGAGCATAAAGGATTAATAAGATTCATTATTTGGGGCATTTTTAAATGATCGGAGTGGCAGGAATTGAACCTGCGACCCCTGCCTCCCGAAAGCAGTGCTCTACCAGGCTGAGCTACACTCCGAGTGTGAGAGAACTCACTCACACTCTTAAGTTAATCTATTTTTTCAAAAAACTCACTAGGGGGATGCTATTTTTTTCCTCCACCATCTTGTTTATTGACAGTTCGCCAAGCGCGCTCCTTGGCTTCTTTTTTGGAAACGCCTTTTTTTTCATAGCTGTCTTCAATATGTTTGGCTTGTCTTTTTTGTTTTGAGGTATAGCTGGATTTGTCACCTTGAGGCATGATAACTCTCCTTAAAATAACAGGTTTCGTCTTAACTATAGTTCCCTGTTTATCTCTGTTCAAATATATTTCAAAAAGATCTTGAATTAAGCAAAAATTTGTTCTTTCACTATAATTAGAGTAATGCCCTGTATTTCGCAGGCAACCCTTTCGAAGGAGTTTGTATGAAGAAGATCGCGTTGATTTTATTGGCGATGTTGGCCTTTTCTACGGCGTATGCTGGTGATGGGGGTGGGCGTGGTAATGCTAGTTCGGGTAGTAACGCCGCAAATACTGATACTGGAACCAACATGACTACAGATAGCAATAATGAAAATGATGAAAGTAATAAAAATTACGACAACAATAATAATGCGGTAGATGATTCCAATACCACCACCAATACAGATACTAATACTGATAATGGGGGTGCAGTGGATCAATCTAACACTACACCACCTTCGAGTACCATGGACACTACTCCTGCGGATAATACCGGTACAGATGATAATGGGGGCGGAGACATGGATACTACACCTGCTGATAATACAGGTACTGATAGTAATGAGGATAGTAGTACCCAATATCCTGATGCTGGAGAATAATTAGAAATTGAGTCATAAAATCGTGCTTAGTCAAGCACGATTTTTCTTTAAATAATTAATTCAAAAGAAATCAGTAGGTTAATTAGCTTTAAAAATATTTAATTTGTAAAAATTAGGAACATAGACCATAATTTTTTCTGCCAAACATGATTTGGTTTTACTTAAACACGGAGAAATTATCATGACAATGAATAAGGATATTTTTCAAGGCAAATGGGAAGAAGTGAAAGGTAAAATGAAACAAGCTTGGGGTAAATTAACTGACGATGATTTCAAAGTAATCGAAGGTAACCACCAAGAGCTTTATGGAAAATTACAAAAATATTATGGTTACAGCAAATCTGAAGCTGAAAAAGCTATTGATGATTTCCGTAGTAAAAATAATTGGTAATTGTTATAAGCCCCGTGTATATCCCGAGCACTGCTAGGCAAGCTCGGGATAGGGTTTAAGAATACCCTATTTTTTCCCCTATTTACCCCAAAATGTTATCAATCATTCCCCCCTTATTTTGCATAAACTATTTTTTATGCAATTTTTCCTTTATAATCAATAGGCCAATTATACAAGGAGCGTAAAATGAAATATGTAATTGCTTGGTTACTAGGAGTACCCATTTCCATCTTAGCTATTATTTGGCTCATATCGCATATTTAATTATAAGGAGATACCTATGGTAAACGAGAATCAAGTGATAGTGGAAAAACATTGTCACGATCAAAATCACCACCTTTGTGTTAAACGTGTATGTTGGTCAGCTATTTTTGCAGGAGTTCTAGTAGGACTTGGTTTAGGTTTTCTTCTTCATCTTTACGGCGTGGCGCTCAGTTTAAGTGTTTATAGTTCTTCTAGCGATGGGGCCTCTGTAATCGCTATAGGCGGCCTTTTAGCAATGATAGTAGGAATCATAGCATCTATGGGGATTGCAGGCTTTGTAGCCGGTCATTTAGGGCGTTTTCACTATCACGGTGTGCACGGCGGGGTATTATATGGATTTATCACCTGGAGCTTGATATTAGTGTTAACTGCAGTCATTGCAGGTCCTATGGGATATTATTTTTCATCCTATAGCAAATCCTTAAGCCATCCTGTCGGTTTGCAAGCTGCAAGCGTAGTAGTTAGTGATAGTAATGGTACTGTTACGACTACTAAAACGAAGAAAACTACTACAGTTCAATCTAATTCAGTCACTCCAACTGAATTGGCCTGGGGCGGTTGGATACTCTTCGGATTATTCTTTATCGGCGCCTTTTCCTCTTGTGTTGGCGCTTGCTGTGGCATGCGTCGTTGCCGCGAGTAAGTCTCTTTAAAACAAAAAACCTCCTAGAATATTGATTCTAGGAGGTTTTTTTTAGAGAAAAAATCAATAATCATAATAACTATTAATTGAATTTCTCCAAGTAGAACTCGACATGTCTGGCCAATGATCCTTATCAAATCCTGGAGAATTTTTTAACTTTTCTTTATCCAATGGGATTTTAAAGCAATCCTCAGAATCATCATAAGAAAAGATATGCCATGGTAAAGCAAAAAGCTTATCTCCCATACCTAAAAAACCACCATATGAGAGAACTACATAGGCCACTTGTCCAGTCGCTTTATCGAGCATTACTGCTTCTATTTCGCCTAAATTTTCATTTTGAGCGTTTTTTACATCAACACCCACGACGTTATTAACATTGACAATTTGACTAGCCATTTTTACTCTCCTTAAGTATGCATCAATTAAAATTAATCAGAGCAACAGAAAGCCAAAACCCCCATTGTTCGCGCTATTATTGATGTATTACTTTGTTTATAGCCTGACAAATCATTTGTGATAGGCTGGTTGAAAGGTAAATTATGGAAGAATCTTCTATAATTTACTGTTCAAATTATAGACAAAAACTCCGTTATTGCAATCAAAAATAGCCTTTAGATTGACTTAATACAGGTATTACAAGAAGTTAGATTAAGAAGAATTTTATGAAGAGATACTTAATGCTGCCTTTCTACTGCAAAATGTGCCAGTTCTATTAGAGCATTTTTGTAGGTGGATTCTGGTAGCATTGCAAGTGCAGATAAGGCCTTGTCAATTTCTTCTCGGGCAATTTGTTTAGTAAATTCAATAGCTTGAGTTTGTGCAATAGCTAATTGAATCTCAGGAAGATATTGTAAACTACCTTTTTGCAAACTGTCTTTAATATATTGTTGCTGTTGTTCAGTTCCGTGTTGTAAAGCATGAATCAATGGAAGTGTGGCTTTACCATCAGCTAAATCATCGCCAATGTTTTTGCCCAGAATTTCTGCATCAGAACAATAATCTAAAGCATCATCAATAAGCTGGAAAGCATTGCCTAGGTGTAAACCATAAGCATATAAATTATTACGCATTTCTTGTGAACAATTGCTTAAAATTGGCCCAATACCGCTTGCCGAAGCAAATAACAAAGCAGTTTTTGCGCGAATTACTTCAAAGTATTCTTCAAAGGTTAAAGTAGGATTATGGCGATTAGCTAATTGTTTGACTTCACCACAGCTGATTTGTAAGGAAGTATCTGCAATAAGCTTAAAAATATCGGTGTTGCCTACTTCGACCATAAGCTGTACCGATTGAGTGAAGAGATAATCACCTACTAAAATACTGGCCTTACTGCCCCAAATGCTATTGGCGGTTTCCCGACCTCTTCGTAGGGTCGATTCATCCACCACGTCGTCATGCAGTAGAGTAGCCGTATGAAAAAATTCAATCATTGCTGCCAGAGCAATGTGGGCATCGCCTTCATAACCACAGGCTTTACTGCTCAAAAGGACTAAGAGTGGACGTAAACGCTTGCCGCCGCTGTGAACGATATGATTAGACAAGTCATCAATTAACCCGACTTGGGACTGAATTTTTTCGATAATGATGGAATTCACCGCTGTGAAGTCTTCATTCACATGTTGGCGAATATGGTCAATAACCATTCTAAAATCTCTTACAAGGAATGTACGCATGCTAAGGTGGGGTGGGTAAATTGTCAAGATAAAAGGGGTGTTCTCGCAATCAGTCATCCTGGGTTTTGCGGAAATAATTGGATTTTTTATTACGATACATAGCTTCATCAGCCTGTTGTAATAAGGTTTCAGGGCGATTAGCCTCTTGAGAATAGTTTGCGCGTCCTAAACTAATAGTGCATTTAATAATTAAGTTATTGATTAAAAAGGGCTCTTTGAATTCTTGCTCGATGCGTTTGGATAATATGTCAGGAATAATGTCATTTTTGGTATAAGTGATAACAGCAGTGAATTCATCACCACCTAATCGTGCAATAAAATCCTTTTCCCTAAAGGAGGCTTGTAAGCGCTTACTAGCCTGCAATAAGATAAGATCCCCTACTTCATGGCCATATTGGTCATTAATCTTTTTAAACCCGTCTAAATCCATAAAAAACAGAGTCAGAGTGTTTTGTTCTGGGTTAATATCCTCTAAAACATTTCTTAAATGAGAATGGAAATAAGAACGATTAGGCAGGTTAGTTAGGGGATCATGGTGCGAAAGATAATGAAATTTTTGCTTATCGGCATAGAGTAAGTAGTTCTTTTCATTAAGTAAAGATTCATAGTCCTCATTGGCATTTAATAAGTTGTATAAAGTAGTTGTGATGAGCGCAAAGATGAATAAGTGATTGATATTATCCACAAAAAGAGCCAGCGAAGGTAAAATAATAGGGCTAATAGGATGTAAAATGCCTATCATAAAAGCCAACATAATAATAAGGCACATGATGCCGTAAAGAATTAGACCTTCAAGGCCAATAGTGATGGCTGCAATAATTGGAGCCACATAAAACCACCCGAAAAAGGTGGTAGCTATCCCACCGCACCAAATATTAGTCACCATAATAGCGAGTACAATAGAGGTATTGGTAATATTACTGCAGAGCACGACATTATGGGATTTTCGCAAATAGAGAATGTTGGCAAAGGTAATTAAAGTTTCTATAGTTGTTGATATGGCTAAAAACCAGAGTTCTAGATAAATACTTACCACAATTAAAGCGATGCCAAACAGTAAGATTTCTATACTGATGAATAATATCAAACGATATTTTCTAAGGTGTTCTTCAGCTAGGTCAGCTTGGTTGTACAACCAAGCTAATAAGCTATTGATTTTTGACATTAATGCCCCTTGCTCATTTCTTTCTCTGGCATTTTCCATATTTATTATTAGAAATAGAGGATAATAACTAGTATTATAGTTTAAAAAATGAGCAAATGTAGGTGTGGCGTGGTGGAAAGTTCGTAGGTCGTAGCCTGTATTACGACTTCGTCTAATACAGGCTTTGTTATACGTTAAAACGAAAATGCATGACATCTCCGTCCATTACTATATATTCCTTGCCTTCTAAACGTAATTTTCCTGCTTCTTTGGCGCCCTGTTCGCCTTTGCAAGCAATAAAAGCGTCGTAAGCGATAACTTCCGCACGAATAAAACCTTTTTCAAAGTCAGTATGAATCACTCCCGCCGCTTGGGGGGCTGTGGCACCTTTATGCACAGTCCAGGCGCGAACTTCTTTTACGCCGGCAGTAAAATAGGTTTGTAAGCCTAAAAGACCATAACCTGCGCGAATGACTCTATGCAGGCCGGGTTCACTTAAACCTAGATCTTGCATGAATTCTAGGCGATCTTTATCGTCTAATTCGACTAATTCCGCTTCTGTAGCGGCACAAAGCGCGACAATACTGGCCCCTTCTTGAGCGGCTAACTGCTCTACCTTGGTTAATAAGGGGTTATTTTCATAGCCGTCGTCACTCACATTAGCAATATATAGTACGGGTTTAGCTGTTAATAAGAAAAGTCGACGAATAATTTGCTGTTCCTCTGGACTTAATTGGAGAGTCCGTACTGGAAAACCTTCGTCTATATGTGCTTTGAGCTTTTCCAGGGTTTTCATCTCAAAAATAGCTTCTTTATTACCGCTACGGCTGTTTTTACCTGCTTTAAGCATGGCTTTATCCACAGTATCCATATCAGCTAAGAGTAATTCGGTATTAATGACTTCAATATCACTTAAGGGATCTACTCGACCCTCAACGTGAATAACGTCGGAATTTTCGAAACAACGTACGACGTGGGCTATAGCATCCGTTTCACGAATATTGGCTAAAAACTGATTTCCTAAACCTTCCCCTTTAGCAGCGCCTTTCACTAAGCCTGCAATATCCACAAATTGCATAGTAGCCGGGAGAACTTGTTGCGGTTTAACGATATCGCTTAAGGCGTCAAGTCTAGGATCGGGCACGGTAACAATGCCAACGTTGGGCTCTATGGTGCAGAAAGGATAATTTGCGGCCTCAATGCCTGCTTTGGTCAGTGCGTTAAATAAAGTCGATTTTCCTACATTGGGCAAGCCCACGATTCCGCATTTAAATCCCATGAGTTGTCCTCTATCTATGTATTTAGTTGATTCATTGCTCTGGCCAAATCACCAGATATGACTAAGGGCATCACCGCTAGACCTCGGTCTATGGCATCATATATTAGCTGTCGATCTTGGACTGAGGGTTTTCCCAATACATACTGATGTACTAAATCACTATGACCTGGATGTCCTATGCCAATACGCAGGCGATGAAAATTGTTGCTTCCTAATTGTGCTGTAATGTCCCGTAAACCGTTGTGGCCTCCGTGTCCGCCACCACTTTTTAGGCGAATAGAACCAGCGGGTAAGTCCAATTCATCATGAACAACCAATAATTCCTCGGGTTGAATACGATAAAATTGGGTAATGGCACGTGTTGGTTGCCCACTGTGGTTCATAAACGTAGTGGGTAAAACAATTTTGCAGCTGTGTTTATCTAATTCACAATCTGCCAATTCTGCCTGTAATTTTTTATCGATCTTAAAGGAGGCATTTTGTCTTTGTGCTAAAGAAAGGGCAAACCAGCCACCGGCATTATGTCGAGTATGCTCATAGGCTGAGCCAGGATTACGTAAACCGATGATAAGTTTTATTGCCATAGATTCATGATCTTATGTCATTTTTTAATTAAAATGCAGCCAGTGATAAGACACCAGCTGCTTAAAAATTAGCTTATTCAGCTTCAGGATTTTCTTCGTTCTTCTCTTCAGCGCCGACAGTAGGTACTTCACTGGCTTCTACTGAAGTTTCTTCAACTTCTTCCACTACCGCTTTAGGAGCATGGATACTCACTACAGGAGCATCATGACTACCATCGGTTACATCCACAGTTAAATGGACATTAGCGGGTAATTTAAGATGAGATAAATGAACTACCTCGTTCATTTCCACATTAGTCATATCAACTTCGATAAAACTTGGCAGATCTTGTGCTTGGCAACGGATTTCAACCTGAGTCATGGAATGGTTAATCAAACCACCTTCTTTGACGCCTTTGGATTGTTGTTCGTTGATAAAATGGAGCGGAACCAGCTTAACGAGAACGTCTTTTGCAGAAACGCGTTGTAAATCCATATGTAAAACAAGAGGCTTATATGGATGGCGCTGTAATGCTTTCAAAATCACGTGTTCGGTTTTGCCATCAACAGTGATATCAAAAACAGAGGAATAAATGCTTTCAGATTCCAATGCTTTGACGACTTTATGATGTAAAAAATGGATGGATTTAGGCTCTTTAGTTCCACCGTAAATCACTGCTGGGACTTTATTTTCAAGACGACGTAGGCGGCGGCTCGCACCTTTCCCCATATCCGTTCTTGATTCTGCTTCTAAAAGAATTGCTGACATTATATACTCCAAAATTTAAAGGTTCCCTTATTTAATCCGCGACCAGATTAAATACCCGAAATCATTTAAGAAATAGGGAAAGGGTGCAGAAGTATACAATAATTTAAAATGAACTTGAAGTCATAGTGATAATTTAATAGAATATGCCACTTTGTTGAATTTGTGATTGCCAATCAGGCGAGTTGGAGAAATGTATGTATGCGGTAATTAAGACTGGCGGTAAACAATATACCGTTAAAGAAGGTGATGTACTCAAAATTGAATTGCTGCCTGAAGACGCTGGCAAAGAAATCAAGTTCACTGACGTTTTGATGCTAGCTGATGGGGATAAAATTACCTGCGGCGCTCCTTTAGTATCTAAAGCGTTTGTGAAGGCTGAAGTGCTTGATCATGGTCGTCACAAAAAAGTAAAAATCATCAAGTTCCGTCGTCGTAAGCACCACATGAAGCAAATGGGACACAGACAATATTATACGCAAGTTAAAATCACTGCGATCAGTAAGTAAGAGGGGATAGCAATGGCTCATAAGAAAGCAGGTGGTAGTACTCGTAACGGCCGTGACTCGAATCCTAAGTATCTAGGTGTCAAACGTTTTGGCGGTCAGTTTGTTAATGCGGGTGAAATCATCGTTAGACAACGTGGTACCTGTTTTCATCCAGGTGAAGGAGTAGGTTGTGGTCGTGACCATACTCTTTATGCTTTGGTTGAAGGTTTGGTTAAATTTGTTGTTAGAGGTAAGAAAAACCGTAGATTTGTAACGATTGTTGCTGAACAAGAAGCTGCAAATTAAGATCTTGTCATAAGTTGTTTAACCCCGGCAACGGGGTTTTTTTTTAGTTTTAAGGTAGATCATGAGATTCGTCGATGAAGCAATTATTAAAGTAGATGCCGGTAAAGGCGGTAATGGTTGCGTGAGTTTCCGGCGAGAAAAATTCATCCCTCGCGGAGGCCCGGATGGTGGCGATGGGGGTGATGGCGGCAGTGTCTTTTTTGAAGCAAACGGTGATTTAAATACTTTAGTGGATTTCCGTTATACCC
>SCSO01000206.1 GCA_004297865.1 Legionella sp. | reverse complement strand
CTTCCAACGCGCTATGCCTGGATCCACCTTAGTCAGCAGCTCTGGCTTTGGTGAAGAAATGATTAAGCACATGTAATTTAACATTATTTAGGGCGTTTGCTTGGGGTTTGTAAAAACTCTAAGTAAGCGTCAATTTGATCACAATAAATTTACATTTGAATGAATCGTATCTAATCAACATGCTATTGAATATTTCAAAGGCTAATTTTTTCTTTAAATTTAATCGATTTTACTGGCCAAATGCGCGTTAGGAGTCTATAAAATTAGTATGGGGTTGTAATTTTTATGAGTAGTCAAAATTTAGAGGAATTAGTAGGGCATGAGCTGGCCGAGGTCGAATTCAGCACGGAAATTAAGGTACCAAGGAAGTATAAAGTTTTATTGCTCAATGATGACTATACACCAATGGAATTTGTGGTAGAAGTACTGAAAAAATTTTTTCACTTAGATGAAGAGATTGCAATTCAGGTGATGTTACAGGTTCATATTCAAGGCAAGGGCATCTGCGGAGTGTATACAAGAGACATCGCAGAAACGAAAGTAGCCCTAGTGAATGAATACTCTAGAACGAATCAACATCCATTGCTATCTAGCATGGAACCCGAATAAATGGTGTTGGCTGGAGAGGAGCAACGACAATGTTAAACAAAGAACTTGAATTCACCTTGAATCTAGCCTTCAAGGAAGCCAAAGAGAAACGTCATGAATTCATGACCGTTGAACATTTGTTACTGTCTTTGCTGGATAACCCTGCTGCTGGTAATGTGTTACAAGCTTGCGATGCCAACATTGAAACTTTGCGTCGTGATTTAATTGAATTCATCGATGAAACTACCCCAAGAATACCCGAAGACGAATTAGATCGTGAAACTCAACCCACACTAGGTTTTCAACGTGTTCTTCAACGCGCTGTTTTCCATGTGCAATCTGCTGGTAAAACCGAAGTGACTGGTGCAAACGTTTTGGCGGCCATTTTCAGTGAACAAGAAAGCCAAGCAGTTTATTTTTTACGTCGCGAAAACATCACTCGTTTAGATGTGATTAACTACATTTCGCATGGCGTTTCCAAATACCAAAATAATGACATGCATGACAACATGGGTTCCTCTATGGATGAGGACATGATGATGCCTGAGGGCAATGAATCGCCTCTGGATAGCTATTGCATGAACTTAAATCGACGCGCCAAACAAGGTAAAATTGATCCTTTAATTGGACGTAATGAAGAAATTCAACGCACTATTCAAGTCTTATGCCGTCGTCGCAAAAACAATCCTTTGTTAGTAGGAGAAGCTGGCGTAGGTAAAACGGCCATTGCCGAAGGCTTAGCTCGTCGTATTGTCGACGGAGAAATTCCTGATTCCATTCGTGGTTGTGTCGTTTACTCTTTAGATTTAGGTGCTTTGTTGGCAGGAACTAAATATCGCGGCGATTTCGAAAAACGTTTGAAAGCTGTTTTGAAGCAATTAAGTCAACAAGAAAAAGCGGTGTTATTTATCGATGAAATCCATACTATTATCGGAGCAGGTGCTGCTTCTGGTGGAGTTATGGATGCCTCCAATTTAATTAAACCCCTATTAGCTAATGGCGAATTGAAATGCATAGGTTCAACAACCTATCAAGAATACCGTGGTATTTTTGAAAAAGATCGTGCTTTAGCTCGCCGTTTCCAAAAAATTGATATTTCTGAACCTTCAATAGATGAAACCTTTGAAATCTTAAAAGGATTAAAAGGTCGTTTAGAAGAGCATCATGGAGTTAAATTCTCTATTCCTTCTTTAAAAGCGGCTGCTGAGTTGTCCGCAAAATATATTAATGATCGCTTCTTACCAGATAAGGCCATCGACGTAGTCGATGAAGCAGGTGCATATCAAAATCTTTTAACTGCAAATAAGCGCAAAAAAATTATCAGTGTGACTGAAATTGAGAGTGTTGTAGCTAAAATAGCACGAATTCCTATTAAGAAAGTATCTGCACGTGATAAAGACACCTTGCGTAATTTAGAACGCGATTTAAAACTCTTAGTCTACGGACAAGATCAAGCGATTACTGCACTTGCTTCGGCCATCAAATTAGGTCGTTCAGGTTTACGTGAGCCACAAAAACCTGTGGGTTGTTTCTTGTTTGCCGGTCCTACTGGGGTAGGTAAAACCGAAGTAACTCGTCAATTGGCTAATGTGTTGGGTATTGAGCTCTTACGCTTTGATATGTCCGAGTATATGGAAAAACATACTGTATCTCGTTTGATTGGAGCACCTCCGGGCTATGTAGGTTATGACCAAGGTGGCTTGTTAACAGAAGCTGTGACCAAGAATCCACATTCCGTATTGTTATTGGATGAAATAGAAAAAGCGCATCCCGATGTGTTCAACTTATTATTACAAATCATGGATCATGGTACGCTGACTGATACCAATGGTCGCCAAGCGGATTTCCGCCATATCATTATGGTGATGACTTCTAACGCAGGAGCCAGTGAAATTACCCGTAATTCTATTGGTTTCTCTATGCAAGACAACAGCAATGATGGTTTGGACGTGATTAAAAAGCAATTTAGCCCAGAATTCAGAAACCGTTTAGATGCTATTATTAATTTTGCTCCGCTTGATTCAGCAACGATTGGCTTAGTAGTAGACAAATTTATTATGGAATTAGACGAGCTCTTGAGTCATAAAGGCGTCACATTTAATGTGGATAAAGCGGCTCGAGAATGGTTGATGGAACATGGTTATGATAAATCCATGGGCGCACGCCCAATGGCTAGGTTAATCCAAGAAAATGTTAAAAAACCTTTAGCTGATGAGCTTTTATTTGGTAAATTAATGCATGGTGGCCATGTCAGCTTAAAAGTAAAAGATGGCAAATTGCATTTCGAGAGCCATGATCATCGTGAAGGGGTTTTTTAAGACCGCGTACCCCAACTCACTTTGCCGTCAGAGTTAAATCCATATATACTTCACTCCTGAGATTTGGTCTTATTCAAAGGGAGTGTACTTATTGTGAAGAAGAATATTCAGGAGTTAGGTCTTATTTTGGCGCCTATTTTCCTTGTTCTCACTATGTT
>SCSO01000205.1 GCA_004297865.1 Legionella sp. | reverse complement strand
TAAAAAGCCCGTGGGGCTTGGCGCGAATCGAGTTCTAATCGTCATAACATCTTCCGTTGTATGGAATAAAATAATCGGGCTATAATAACCGACTTTACCGGCAACGCAAAGATTCTACTGCGCGATTCGGGTTCAATGGAGGGTTTATGAAAAGCCTGGGTATTAAATATCAGCTACGCATTACTACCCTTATTCCTGCCTTTTTAGTGGCCATACTCTTCGCTGTCTTCTATAACGGCCAATTTGGTAAAGATCTTGAACAACACATGTCTCGTTTGGGTGAAGCCTATATTCGGCAATTAATTCCGGCTGCGCAATTTGCCATGCTGCGTGGTGACGACCGTACTTTACAAGGTCTGATTAATGCTTCCACGATTAACCCCGAAGTCAAAGCTTTAGCCTTTTATAATGCCAGTGGTCAGTTGTTGGCTTACCGCGGTGGTAAGCATTCCATTCACAAACCGTTTAATCCACCCGATTTCACCGGGGATTATATTGAAAGTAAACAAATCAATCCCTTTACTATTAATTTTATTGCTCCCATCACTATTCCTAAATTTAATTTGTATTCAAGCAGCCGCTTTCAGAGCATTCCAAGCCCCGTAGCCTTTCAGGCCGATGATATTTTAGGATGGTTATCGATAGACATTGATACCCACACCATGCTTATCAAACGGTATCAAATGATGATTATGACCATTTTCATCACCCTCTTCGGTTTGTTGATGGGTTTAACTATTCATTATTTTCTTTCCAAGCGTATTTATTTACCCATCTCCCGTTTACGTCGCAGTATGCGACAAATTTTACGTAATGAATTTGAAACTGAGATTAGAGTATCCAGTCCAGGAGAATTAGGGGTTATAGAAAAAGGTTGTGCGCATTTGCAAAGGCAATACTTAAGTTCCGTGCAAGATCTGAATCAGCATATTGAAGTGGCCACTGAGGACTTACAACAAAGTCTGGAGCTTTTGGAAGAAAAAAATATTGAGCTTTCTTTAGATAAGAAAAAAACCGAAGAAAAAAGTCGGCAAAAATCCGAATTTATTGCCAATATGAGCCATGAAATTCGCACTCCCATGAATGGAGTTATTGGCTTTACTAATGTTTTATTGGAAACCAAATTAGATCCCTTGCAATTGGATTATGTCAAAACCATTAAATCTTCGGCGCAAGATTTACTAGGCATCATTAATGATATTCTCGATTTTTCTAAAATTGATGCTGGAAAATTGAATTTAGATTGTATTCCTTTAGACATTCGCTCCTGCATTGATGAAGTTCTGGCTTTAGCTAGCCCTAATGCCCATAAAAAAGGGATTGATTTAATTCCGATTACCGAAGTGGATGTGCCTAAAACGGTGCTAGGTGATCCATTCCGAATTAAACAGATCATTAGTAATCTGATTAATAATGCCGTGAAATTTACTGACCATGGTTATGTGTCCATTCGCACCAAGATTGAACAAGAAACAGAGAAAGATTACACCCTCTCTGTAACAATCTCCGATACCGGCATTGGCATTTCTTCAGACGATCAAAACAAATTATTCACTGCCTTTAATCAAGCAGATACCAGCATTACGCGTCGTTATGGTGGCTCTGGCTTAGGTTTAGTAATCTGTAAAAAACTCTGCGAAGCCATGCATGGACGCATTAGTTTAACTAGTGAACTGAATAAAGGGTCGAGTTTTACTGCACGGGTTAAAGTGGAAAAATTAAGTGCCTATGAAGTTGAAAAAAACCAAGTGCATCGCTTTGCGCATCTGAAAATTCTGTGTTTCGATGATAATTTATTAAATTTAGAAGCCTTATGTAATGGGCTAGGTTATTGGGGCATAGATTGTGTGCCGATTAATTCCTTTGATAAATTATCTAAAGCCATTGTCGATAATTCTGATTGCAAAATTGCCTTTGTCAATGTGAATCAAGGTTGCGAACACCAAGTCGCGCAGTTGATTGCGGAACACCCGCAGTTAAGTGTGGTGTTAATTTCTAAGTGGCCTATCAATAATTATGCCGCTTTGGGCGCGCGCGGCTTTTTATATAAACCCATTAGTATCCTCAAGTTGCAAGACATTATTGAGTCTTTGAATAACGAGAATTACATCGAAAAACAAGTCAATCCAGAACTCGACAGTTTAAGGGAACAATTACGTTTTCTCCATCCTGAATTATTAATTGCCGAAGACAACCCCGTCAATCGCATGTTGCTCAATTCTTTATTAAGCGATCATGTCACCGTCACCGCAGTTAATGATGGCGAAATGGCTATTGCTGCTTGCAATGAAGGTAAATTCAATATCATTTTACTTGATTTACAAATGCCCAAAATTAATGGCCTCGATGCTGCACGCACGATTCGATTGCATTCACTCCATAATCGCCATACCCCCATTGTATTAATCAGTGCTAATTGCAACGATTTAAATAGTATTGATTTGAAAAAATCCGGGGTGGATTTTTGTTTACAAAAACCTATAGATGAAAAACAATTACTCATTCATATTTTACGTATAGTCGATAAAGCGCAACATTCTGCAATCGATTGGCAATTGTGCGTGCAAAAAGTATCAGGGAATCAGACGTTGGCAGAAGAATTTCTCGCCAAATTCATTGAAGAGCTGCATATAAATCGCGAGGAATTTTTACGCTACATGAAAGAAAAAAACCCGAAAGCGATTGCCGAAGTAGCGCATAAATTACATGGTGCTTGTTGTTTTTGCGGCGTACCGCTTTTACAAAAAAAGGTAATGCAAATCGAAAAATTAGCGTCGCAAGGTGCCAGCGTTGATGATCTCGCCAACCCCTTTGCAGAATTAATGCAAAGTATTGATGCGGTCATTAATGAGTACGAAAATCAATTAATGCAATAAATTATCAGAATCAATTGGAGAAAAAATGGCTGTAAAAAATGCGATCTACGCCCAATCAGGGGGAGTCACTGCAGTAATTAATGCTTCCGCTTGCGGAGTAATTCAAACGGCAAAACGATATCCAGAACAGATTGGTAAAGTCTATGCTGCAAAAAACGGCATTATAGGTGCCTTAAACGAAGAATTGATTGATACCTCATTAGAAAGTGATGCCGATATTGCCGCTTTATTGCAAACACCTTCAGGAGCCTTTGGATCTTGTCGTTATAAATTGAAAGATAAAGGGGATGAATATCAACGTTTAATTGAAGTCTTTAAAGCGCATGATATTGGTTACTTTTTCTATAATGGTGGTGGTGACTCGCAAGATACGGCGCATAAAGTATCGCAATTAGGAGAAACCATGGGTTATCCCATTACCTGCATTGGTATTCCTAAGACCGTCGACAATGACTTACCTTTTACGGATGCTTGCCCTGGGTTTGGTTCTGTGGCGAAATACGTCGCCATTTCTACAATGGAAGCCGGTTTTGATGTGGCCTCCATGGCAGCTTCTTCTACTAAAGTATTTATTCTCGAAGTGATGGGACGGCATGCCGGTTGGATTGCTGCGGCCAGCGGTTTAGCTAGTCAAAAAGTGGGTGAACCACCCCATATTATTCTCTTTCCAGAAGTGACTTTTGAACCTGGTAAGTTTTTGCATCGTGTTGATGAGTGTGTCAAAAACTATGGTTATTGTGTCATTGTAGTTTCGGAAGGGATTCGTAATGCAGAAGGTCAATTCTTAAGTGATGCCGGTTTAAAGGATGCATTTGGACATGCCCAATTAGGTGGAGTTGCGCCTGTTATCGCTCAATTGGTGAAGTCTGAGCTAGGGTATAAGTACCATTGGGCAGTTGCAGATTACTTACAGCGTGCTGCAAGACATATCGCTTCTAAGGTGGATGTAGAACAAGCCTATGCCCTAGGTAAAGCTGCAGTAGAATTTGCAGTAAAAGGTGAAAATGCCATAATGCCCATTATTGTTCGTACACAGGATGAGCCTTATGAATGGTCTATCGACAAAGTACCTTTGGCAGACGTTGCGAATCAAGAAAAGGCGATGCCAGCAGAATTTATTAGTTCCGATGGAATGGGAATTACTCCAGCCTGT
>SCSO01000204.1 GCA_004297865.1 Legionella sp. | reverse complement strand
CACATTGATTCTTATATGTTTAATTATTTCCAATCAACCGGGGATGTTCATGTCCGAAGTGTTTAAATTGAGCGAATATCGAGTTTTGGATTATTTAATGGAACATGTGGAGCTTGAACTTGATCTCACTAAAAAACCAGTGCAAGTCAAAGCCCGGGTGCAAATGCGCAGCAATCCTGAGCGTGAGTCGACTACTCCTCAACCACTAGTCTTAAATGGCGAAAACTTCGTACTTACCTCCTTATCCTTAAATGATCAAGATTTGCCAGTAGAAAAATATGAAGTGACTCCCAAATTTTTAATTATCCCTCAAGTCCCTCAAGATGAGCCTTTCACTATACAAAGCACCGCTATATTAGGTGAAAATACAGATCTATTTGGACTCTACGTGACCGAAGGCACCCTCTTAGTCAAAGCTGAGACAGAAGGCTTAAGACGCGTGTTTTATTGCAATGACCGTCCAGACAACCTAGCAACCTACAAAACGACCCTTATCGCTAATTCCAAAGAATATCCCATTTTATTAGCCAATGGCGTTCTATGTGAAAGGAAAATCATTTCCTCAGAAATCCATTCAGTGTCTTGGATTGATAACCTCCCCAAACCTACTTACCTTTTTGCCGTAGTGGCCGGTAAACTACAATATTCTGTGACCCACTTCAAAACACGAGCAAACCGCGAAGTTGCCATCGAATTTTATATGTCACCTAACGCAACACCTAAATGCGATTTTGCTAAAGAAGTGCTTAAAAAAGCAATGAAATGGGATGAAGAAGTATGTCAGTTAGATTGTGAACTAGTCCAACATATGGTTGCGGGCGTAGATAAATATGCTTCTGGAGCCTCTGAACCTACCGGATTAAATTTATTTAATACTGTCAATTTACTAGCCTGCCCCAAAGGAAATACCGATCTTACTTTTTTACGTGTCATGGAAGTAGTAGCCCATGAATACTTTCATTACTGGACTGGCAATCGTGTAACTATTCGTGATTGGTTTAATCTCTCATTTAAAGAAGGCTTAACTACCTTTCGCGCTGCTCAATTTCGTGAAGATCTCTTTGGAACCGATTTTGTTAGATTATTAGATGGAAAAAATCTAGACGAACGCGCTCCCCGACAAAGCTCTTATACTGCCGTACGCAGTTTATACACTGCCGCAGCTTATGAAAAAGGCGCAGATATTTTTCGCATGATGATGTTGGTTTTGGGTAAAGAGGCTTTTTATCAAGGAATGAGTGAGTTTCTCAAAAGCAATGATGGTACCGCAGTAACTTTAGAAAATTTTATTGACTCACTGAGCACTACAGCCCGCTTCGATTTACGCAACTTTTTATATTGGTTTACTGAAACAGGAATACCTCAAGTACAAATTAGCGATGAATATAATACTACAACACAAACTTATGCACTAAAAATCAAGGTCATTGATAGAAAGATGCGCCCTATTCCTTTGGTATTAGGGCTAATACAAGATTCCGGCAAAGAAGTTCTCGCGGATAAATTATTAATATTAGATCAAGATGAAATGGAATTTTCATTTGCTAATCAACCTACACGCCCTATTCCTTCCTTGTTTAGAAGTTTTTCCGCACCAGTTATTGTGCAATACCCCTATCTTATCCCTGATCTATTAGTCCTCATGCGCCACGATACTAATTTCTTTAATCGCTGCGAAGCGATGAAAAATTTAATCATACTTTACGTAACTCGATATTATGAAGGACACGGATTAAATTTAAGCCCAGCGTTAATAAAGACTTATCGTGATATCTTATTAGATGATTCTTTATCGCATTGGATGAAGGCAGAGTTAATGGCTTTACCTAATGAAGAGGAATTGATCGCTCATTTTAATAAACCCAACTTTGATAGCATTGCCGAGGCTCGTCTACTTATTCAAAAAACTTTAGCACAAGAACTGCATGTTGAATTAGAACAACTCGCAAATCAATTAATATCGCAAGAAGATGTTAAAGATCCTCAATTTTCTTCCTTTGATATTCGCGATGTTGGTAAAAGAAAATTACTAAAAATTTGTTATGCTTATTTAACTGCACTCAATCCACAAAAATGGATGACTATTTTACATAAACAATTTGCAGAGTCTTTAGGTAAAAACATGACGCAAACCACTAATACTTTAAGTTTGCTTTGTGAAATAGATACAAATGATGCTGAGTCCGCATTACAATCCTTTTATGATTACTGGCAAAATGACACCCATGCGCTTAATTACTGGTTAAGTATACAGGCAACTGCTCACTCACCTAAAACTTTAGAAAGAGTAACCGCTCTACTGCAACATCCTGCCTTTGATATCACTAATCCGAATAAGGTTTATGCGTTGATCAGTAACTTTATTAATAATCCTTATGGCTTCCATATTTCTTCAGGTTTAGGATACCATCTCGTCGCTGAGGTCATTATCAAACTAGATAAAATCAACCCCGCACTTGCTGCTAAATTAACAGAAGGTTTTGTTCATTGGGATAAATACGATAGAAAGCGACAGGAGATGATGTTAAACACTCTGTTACTCATAAACGATCATGCGGGTTCAGTGGATATAAAAAATAGTGTCAAGAAAGGACTTTCAAAAGCACCACGCGCAGCGGATCAAACTAGCCAACACTTTGACACATTATCGAACATTTCCAAAATGGACTGATTTTTCACGCAATTCACAGGTCTATGCACAAGGTTATCCACAGATTTTGTGGATAACAATATGCCTTAAAAAGTCTAAAAAAAATAGCTATAAGGCTTATGAATAAAGGAGTTTGCAAAATTTGGTATCTGAGAAAAGAGATCTGTGGTGGTTGGGGGAAATAAAGTTATCCACAAGGGGATTTCTAAAAGACATTTACAGCGGAATATCTATCATAGCAAGAAATTTATTAAAAAACAGTCTTGACACACTTTTTTTTTAACTTTTTTTTATAAATTTCTTCTTTTTAGTTGGATTGAAAACAATCCGAGCATATGTCATTTAAATTAGGCATGGTGTAATTCACCTTCCATTTTGAATGCTAAAGTATGGTTATCCAAATATCGATTTAAACTATGAATAATTAAATAAACAATGGGAGTCATCAAAAAAGATAAAATAATTTTAATGGTTATCGAACCTAAAATGAGATTCATTTTTTGATTTGAATTATAAAATACAATATTGATAAAAAGGATGGAATCAATTGTTTGTCCTAAATAGGTAGATAAATTAGACCGTAACCATAATTGTTTCCCTAAAGATTTTTCTTTTAATTTTTGATACACATAGATATCAAAAATCTGAGATATTGCAAAAGCCACTAAACTAGCTATAACCACGTTAATCCCTGTAGACAAAATGATCTGATATTCACCTTGATGCAGCCACTGTTGCGCTGGAGGAGCAAGAATAGATAATTGGATGAGTACACAAAAGAGTACTTGGCTAACTAACCCAATCCAAACTGTTTGTCGTGCAATGGGTTTACCCCAAAGCTCACAAATGCAATCTACAATAGGATAAGTAAATATGGAAAAGACTATATTGGAAAAAGGGAAATTAATACCGACATGAACAATTTTGGGAGCAGTGATTAAAGAGGCTGCAAGACCACAAATAACTAAGGCAGTAAGGAAAAGATAAGCACGAGTTTCTTTAAATTCTAAAGCATTAGTTTTCATGAACGTGTTAACACCTTTTTTAAAAACACTGCATCCTCAGTACTTTCTCCATCTTTGTAATAGTTTTTTTTAAGTTCGCTTTGTTGGAAACCTAGTGAAGTATAAAGATGTAAAGCGGTCACATTGCTGGGTCTGACTTCTAATACTACGGATTTAATAGCCGTTGATTCTATAATGGCTTGTAAGACCTTTTCGATTAATTGACGGCCGTAACCCTGAGATTGCTTATCTTTACGAACGCAGAGATTTAAAATATGTAGTTCACTAGCCCCTTTACGCGAAATAATATAACCCAAGATGTCTTGGTCTAATTCAAGCACCCGACAATCATAACCCACTAAAACGCAGTCACGAAGAATCTCTTTGCTCCAAGGTGTAATATGGACTTGGGTTTCAATAGCATAGACTTGATCAAGATCGGTAGTTTGCATACGACGAATAATCGCACTCATTGTCTTCCGTCCCTCCGGTCTTGTTAGAAAATGATTGTTGGGTCGCGACCCAACCTACAGATAATATTATACCGTGCATAGTAGGTTGGGTCGTGACCCAACAAAAAATCTCATTCGTCCATCAAATAATTGTTAGCTACAATCACTCTTTCTTCTTTTTCTTAGGCATATACAAATCAGTAATCGTACCTTCGAAAATCTCCGCAGCCTGGGCAATGGTTTCAGATAAAGTCGGGTGCGGATGAATAGTTAAGGTAATATCTTCCACATCACAACACATCTCAATAGCCAAAGTCACTTCAGAAATCAAATCACCGGCATTCACGCCAATGATTCCAGCACCTAAAATGCGCTTGGTTTCCGTACAGAAGATTAACTTAGTCATCCCCTCTTCACGTCCAATACTTAACGCACGACCACTGGCAGCCCAAGGGAATGTTGCTTTCTCATAAGCAATCCCCTTTTCTTTAGCTTCTTTTTCTGTAAGCCCTACCCAAGCCAACTCAGGATCAGTATAAGCGACACTTGGGATGCACTTAGGTTCAAAATAATGTTTTTTGCCAGCAATCACTTCAGCGGCTACTCTTCCCTCCGGAATTGCTTTGTGAGCTAACATAGGTTGACCAACCACATCACCAATCGCAAAAATATGAGGAACATTAGTACGTAATTGATTATCTACTTTAATAAATCCACGCTCATCCACATTCACGCCAGCTTTATCCGCCTTAATGTTGCCGCCATTAGGCTTTCTACCCACAGCAACCAATACTTGTTGGAAGCATAAAGGTTTGCTAGTCGCATGCTCACCTTCCATAGAAACGTATATACCATCCTTTTTCGCCTCTACCGCAGTCACCTTAGTTTTAAGGAGGAATTTAACGCCTTTTTTAGTCATCCGTTTCTGCAACACATTGACCAAATCAGCATCGGCACCAGGAATTAATTGATCCATAAACTCCACAACGGTGACATCAACTCCGAGTGAAGAATAAACAGTAGCCATTTCTAAACCAATGATTCCACCACCAAGAACCAACATACTGCCTTTAACATCAGCTAACTCTAAAGCACCCGTAGAACTAAATATACGTTTATCCTCAGGAATGAACGGTAACTTAATCGACTCAGAGCCTACCGCTATAATGGCATTCTCAAAATCAATTTCCACTGGGCCATCTGCAGTATCTACTACCACTTGTTTAGGACCAGAAAAAGCAGCCACACCAGTCACTACATCTACCTTACGCTGTTTGGCTAAGGCATTTAAACCACCAGTCAATTTACCAACAACAGAATTCTTCCAAGACACCATTTTACTGCTGTCAATTTTGTGTTTACCAAAACTAATACCTACATTAGCCATTTCATCGGCTTCATCGACTACTTTCGCAATATGCAATAATGCTTTTGAAGGGATACAACCTACATTCAAACAGACACCACCTAAAGTTTTATGACGTTCGATTAAAACTACTTT
>SCSO01000203.1 GCA_004297865.1 Legionella sp. | reverse complement strand
GGCCCGATCTCACTATTGGTGAGAATTGTTTTATTCTTGAAAATCAAACCATTCAACCGACAGTACAAATTGGTAATAATGTCATGATTTGGTCTGGGAATCATATTGGACATGGTAGTGTGATTGATGATCATACGTATATTGCATCCCATGTGGTTATTTCGGGACATTGCCATATTGGAAAACGTTGTTTTTTTGGCGTTAATGCAACAGTACGTGATTTTTGTACTATAGGAGATGATTGTTTCATCACTATGGATGCTTCTATTACTAGAAATATATGTGACGGTTCTGTGGTGTTGGGAAGTCCCTGTACAATACTTGAAAGTAGCGATCCGAAAGCTCAAGCAATCAAGAAAAAGTATTTTAAATTTGGAGAGAGCGTTAGATGCGAAGCATAGGAGGAGCATGTGTTATTTAAATCAGCTCGAATTAATTGGCACAAGAAAGGTCTGGTTATAAAGCCTGATCCGCGCTTGCCCTGGGCACAAACCCATTGCATGATTCCCACACCACTGATGTTGAGTAGTGGAGTGGTGAAAGTATTTTTTTCAGGACGTGACAGTCTTAATCGTTCAAATATAGGGTTTGCAATTCTTGATCTAAGCGATAATGCAAAGTTGCTTGATTATTCCTCTGAGCCTATTTTAACATCGGGAGATCTTGGTTGTTTCGATGATAACGGAGTTACTCCCTCTTGTGTAAAAGAGATTAATGGTCAGTTATATCTCTATTACATAGGTTGGAATCCAGGTTCGACCGTTCGCATGCATTTATTCGGTGGATTGGCTATTAGTCGTGATGGAGGAAAAAGTTTTCAACGTTGGTCAAGAGCTCCTATTATTGAACGTTGCCCCACCGATCCATTTCTTAATACGGCTCCTTGGGTAGTACAAGCTAATGATGAATATCGAATGTATTATGTTTCAGGCTGTGGTTGGGTTCATAAGGATTTACCTCGGTATAATATTAAGATGGCGCGATCTAATGATGGAAAAATTTGGCAACGTGAGGGGCATATTTGTATTGATTTCCAAAATAATTCTGAAAATGCATTGGCGCGACCTTATGTTATATTTGAAGATGGAGTGTGGAAAATGTGGTTTGCCCACAAAGGTGAGGCTTATCGCTTAGGTTATGCTGAGTCTACAGACGGTATGAGTTGGGAACGTCAAGACGAATTGTCTTGTTTAGATGTAGGTACTTCTGGCTTTGATAGCGAAATGATTGAATATGCTGCAGTGGTTAAACATAATGGACAGCATTTCATGTTTTATAATGGCAATGGCTATGGCATAGAAGGAATTGGTTTGGCGGTAGAAGAATGACACGTGTAGCGATTATGCAGCCTACTTATTTACCTTGGTTAGGATATTTCGGGCTTATGCAATCCGTAGATTTATTTATATTACTTGATTCAGTCCAATTTGCACGCCGCTCATGGCAGCAAAGAAACCAAGTGAAGACCGCAAATGGCCCACTCTGGTTATCAGTTCCAGTACTTAGTAAGGGAAAAAGAACTCAGCTTATTTCTGAAGTCGAAATTGATTATAGCCAAGAATTTTTTCGTAGCCATCAAAAGACACTAGAAATAAATTATAATAAAACAACTTATTTCCAAGATTTTTCTCCCGAGCTATTTGCCACATTGAGTGACCAAAAACAGCATCTTTCTGAGCTGACTATCTCTTTAATTTGCTGGCTTAGGGATACTTTGGGAATAACCACACCTATCAAACTTGCTAGCGAGTTGAATGGCAAGGGTGCTAAAGCGGATTTGTTGGCTTCTCTTTGCCAGGAAGTGAATGCTACAGAATATATTTCTCCGCCAGGGTCTAAAGAATATTTGGATGAGTCAACTGCATTTTCTCAGTGCAATATCCCAGTACGTTATTTTCATTTCAGCCATCCGGAATATAGGCAATGTTTTGGGACGTTTCTCTCTAATATGTCTATTATTGATATGCTTTTTAACTGCGGAAAAGATAGTTTAATGCTGATAAATAACGGATGCACAATTTCGTGTTCAACCTAATCAAGAGTTTACTATGAAAACAGAAATTATTGCTGAGATTGCTCAAGGCTATGAAGGAAACCCAACTCTTGCCAGGCTTCTGGTAAAAGGGGCACTTGTGGCTAACGCTGATGCCATTAAAATTCAGCTTATATTTGCTGATGAATTGTGTGTGCCAACCTATCCCTATTTTGATCTTTTTAAATCTCTAGAGATGGATGAGAAAGTTTGGGTCGAACTAGTGGATATAACACACAAAGCGGGTAAGCAAATTTATTTTGATGTTTATGGTGAGCGTAGTTTAGCTTTAGCCCATAAATTGAATGCCGATGGGGTGAAAATATCTACCACTGACTTTTATAATATTCCCTTATTTACACAAGCTGCTACTCACTTTGATAC
>SCSO01000202.1 GCA_004297865.1 Legionella sp. | reverse complement strand
TTCAAAATATTCAATCGCTTTAGAAACTGCGAGATAGGTTTTACCCGTGCCCGCTGGGCCTACAGCGAAGGTAATATCGCATCGATCAATAGCATCTAGAAAGGCGGCTTGACGGTCATTCCGTGCGGAAATCGATTTGCGGCTTAGTTTAATATAATGGGTCATTGCTTGTTGATCATCCTTATTCAGTAACATCGTTAATGTTCTTTTATCTATAGGTTTATTGACTAAGGGATATAAAATAGTTAATAAATTTTCGATATCAGCAAAATGCTGGGTAGAAGAGCCGTATAAAATGAGGTGTTGGTGCTTTAATTTAATAGATAAATCATAATGTTGCTCAAGGAGTTTTAGATTAGCATGAAGAACACCACATAAGTTAGCTAACTCCTGCGAAGTAAGCGGAGGTAATTCAATCCGGTGGCTGTTAAGAGTACTGCTCAAAATATTGTAAGTTAAGGCATGTGACCATACTTTAAGAATAGTGCAAAAATGCTGTACTGTGCAAGTGGTTTTCTCTGGCACGAGCCCTGAAAAAGACACGTAGCCTGTATTAGACGCAGTCCTAATACAGGAATGTATACCACAAAATAATTCAATTGGCTGAGGGCCCTATATCAATTACACAAGTTGAAGTGGGTTCCTGTATTACGACTGCGTCTAATACAGGTTACGTTTATAAAATACAAATGGGAAGAACTTTGATATAATCTTCCTTTTGCCACCAATGAAACCATGATCGACTTACATTGCCATACCTATTTTTCTGACGGGGAGTTCAGCCCAGAAGAGCTCATCGCTAGAGCGCAGCAGAATGGTCTGCAATGCATCTCCTTGACCGATCATGACACCTTAGCCGGTTATCCACGATTAGAGCAAGCGGCAGAGCAAACTTCCCTAAAAATCATTCGCGGCATTGAGCTCAGTACGCGTTGGAAAAAATACGACATTCATATCTTGGGCTATCACATTCAACAAACCCCGGAATTTGAGCAGTTAATCCAAAAACAAAATCAAAGCCGGATTGATCGTGCAATACAAATTGGTACAATTCTAGAGCGTCTTGGTCTTAATGATGCTTACAATAAAGCATGTACCGTAGCAGGTCACCAACGAGTAGGGCGCCCTCATTATGCTCATGCGCTGGTCAATGAGGGAATGGCTAAGGATCTGCAAGCTGCTTTTAAACAATATTTAGTTCGAGGTAAAGCGGCTTATGTTCCTACCCCTTGGATTAGCATCCCTGAAGCTGTTGCAGGAATTAAAGCGGCTGGAGGGCAATCAGTGATTGCTCACCCTTTGAAATATGGATTGACGCGTTCTAAATTGCATGAGTTAATTAATGAGTTTAAAGACGCTGATGGTGATGGAATGGAAGTAGTCTCCGGAGAGCTCAATGTTATGCAAATTAAAGAAATGGCAGCTACCTGTCTTCGCTTTAATTTATTGGCTTCTTCGGGATCTGATTTTCATGGCGATAAAACATCACGAGTAAACCTTGGACGTCAACGGCAACTACCAGTAAACTGTACGCCTATATGGCAAGAATGGAATATTTAACAGGGGACTTTATGAGTCAGTTTTATGCATTGCATCCAGATAATCCACAAGCCCGTTTGTTAAGAAAGGCTGTTTCCATCATTGAAGATGGCGGATTGATTGTGTATCCAACCGATTCAGGCTACGCCTTAGGCTGTAGTTTGGGTAATAAATCCGCTTTGGAACGCATTCGACGATTACGTCAATTTGATAAAAATCATAATATGACCCTGGTCTGCGCTGATTTGTCCTCATTGGGGACTTATGCGCGGGTCTCTAATCCTATTTTTAGGTTATTGAAAGCGTTCACCCCTGGAGCGTATACTTTTATTTTGAATGCAACGCATGAAGTCCCTAGACTTATGTTGCATCCTAAGCGTAAAACTTTAGGTCTAAGAATACCTGATAATACAATTACGCTGTCCTTATTAGAATGTTTAGACGCACCCTTGATGAGCACCACCTTGATTTTACCTGGGGCGAAAGCGCCATTAAGCGAGCCGGAAGCCATCCGGGATTTATTGGGCGCACAAACAGATTTAATTATTGATGGCGGTAATTGTGGTTTAGAGCCCACTACCGTTGTAGATTTAACTGGAGAGTATCCAGTCATTATTCGAGAAGGAAAAGGAGATCCTGAGCCTTTTCGTTAATGCGTTTTATTATAAATAACTAGAAGAGGATATTGATGTCAGCACTTTTTACTCCAAATAAGCGAGTGGTTTCTGGAATGCGCGTTAGTGGCAAGCTTCATCTTGGCCATTATCATGGAGTTCTTAAAAATTGGATTAAATTACAACATCAATACGATTGTTTCTTCTTTGCGGCTGATTGGCATGGTCTAACTACCCAATATGAAGATCCTGGTTTTATTGCGAAAAATGTTTGGGACATGATTATCGATTGGTTAGCTTGTGGGGTTAATCCAGGCTTATCTTGTTTATTTATTCAGTCTTGGGTTCCAGAACATGCCGAGTTGCATCTTTTATTATCCATGATTACGCCTTTAGGTTGGTTAGAGCGTGTGCCTTCTTACAAAGACCAACAAGAAAAACTAAAGGAAAAAGATTTAGCCACCTATGGCTTTTTAGGTTATCCCTTACTACAAAGTGCCGACGTTTTACTTTATCATGGAGATTATGTGCCTGTAGGTGAAGACCAAGTAGCGCATATCGAATTGATTCGTGAAGTTGCGAGACGCTTTAACCATCTATATGGTAAAGAAACTAACTTTGAAGAATTAGCTATAGAAGCCATTAAGAAAATGGGTAAAAAGAATGGCAGCATGTATACGGAATTACGCCGCCAATTCCAAGAAAATGGTCAACATGATTCTATCAAAACTGCTCAGGCCTTACTGGAAGATCAATCGAATTTGTCTATAGGTGATAAAGAACGTTTATTAGGATATCTGGAAGGAAGTGGTAAAATTATATTGGTAGAACCACAGGCCATGTTAACAGAAACCTCAAAAATGCCTGGGACAGACGGACAAAAAATGTCAAAATCGTATAACAATACGATTATGTTGCGTGAACAACCGCAACAAGTAGAGAAAAAAATATTAACCATGCCTACCGATCCTGCGCGCATTAAACGCACGGATCCAGGTGAGCCTGAGAAATGCCCAGTTTGGCAGTTCCATAAGATTTACTCCAATAATGAAGTCAAAGATTGGGTTCAACAGGGTTGTCGTACCGCAGGTATTGGTTGTATTGATTGCAAACGTCCTATTATTGAAGCAATCAATCAGGAATTAAAGCCTATTCAAGAATCAATTGCTGATTATGAATCGGATTTAGGTTATGTTAAACGTATAGTCGCAGAAGGTAGTGAATTAGCGCGGGAAGAAGCTGAAAAAACTTTAACAACGGTGCGTGAAGTCATGGGATTAGACTACTAATGGAAACAGAACTCGCAGTAAAACCTGAATTTAAAGCTATGGTTGCTGGTAAAGAATACACTCAGGTTCCTGATGATTTATTTATTCCACCTGATGCTCTGGAGGTCCTGCTAGATTCGTTTAGCGGGCCTTTAGATCTTTTGTTATACCTCATACGTAAACAAAATCTCGATATATTAGACATTCCTATGGTGAGTATTACTCAGCAATACTTACAATACATCGAGTTAATGCAATATCAAAAATTAGAATTAGCTGCCGATTATCTTTTGATGGCTGCAGTTCTAGCTGAAATTAAATCACGTATGCTCTTACCAATCACTCCAAGTAGTGAAGAAGAAACAGACGAAGATCCTCGTATGGCATTGGTTCGTCGCTTACAAGCTTATGAACAAATGAAACATGCAGCGGAATTGTTGGATGCTTTACCACGTCGTGATCGTGACTATTTTCTCGTAGAAGTTAATCCTGATGAAATTGAAACCATTAAAGTGCATCCTGAAGTGGACTTGGCTGAGTTAATTGAAGCCATGAAAGGTTTATTACAAAAAGAAATGAATTTTTCTAAACATGAGATTGCGCGTGAGGTCATGACCGTGCGGGAACGCATGAGCAATATTTTGCTGCGTATTCAAGAAGAGTCTGCAGTTGAATTTACACAGTTGTTTGATTTAAAGGAAGGGCGCATGGGCTTGGTTGTCACTATGTTAGCCATTCTTGAATTAGCCAGACAATCACTATTAGTGATTACCCAGAATCAGCCTTTTTCACCCATTCACATTAAGGCAGCTTAAAATGGACGCGATGGAATTAAAACACATCATTGAAGCAGTACTATTAAGCAGTTCTGAACCTTTACTCTTGGAGAAAATTCAAGAACTCTTTGACGACTGGCAAAAGCCGGAGTTAGAGCAGATTATCGCAGCGATAGATTTGTTAAAAGAGGATTATAATCAAAGACCTATAGAACTTATCCAAAACTCCTCTGGCTATCTAATTCAAACTAAAAAGGAATACAGTCAGTGGGTCGCTCGTCTACAAATTGAAAAACCCGCCAAATATTCCCGCGCTTTACTTGAAACTTTGGCCATAATTGCTTATAAGCAACCAGTGACTCGTGGTGATATTGAAGAAATACGCGGAGTAAGTGTTAATAGTTATATTATGAAAACTCTTTTAGAGAGAGAATGGATTCGTGTTGCAGGCTATAAGGATGTGGTGGGAAAACCAGCGGTTTACACCACGACTAAAGAGTTTTTAAATTATTTTAATCTGCATCATTTAAACGAACTTCCTACCTTACCGGAAGTATTAGAATCATTGACTTTAGCAAGTCCCCAAGAAGAGTGTGTTACTGAATGAGTGAAAGGTTACAAAAGATCCTAAGCCAAGCAGGTTTAGGATCCCGTCGTGAGATGGAGCGTTGGATTGAAAGTGGTTGGGTACAAGTCAATGGTCAACCCGTCAAATTAGGTGATTCGGCAGGTCCACAAGATAAAATCACTGTGAAAGGGAAACTAATCCCCAATCCTTTAAAAGTAAAACAAAATACTCGTATTTTGGTTTATCATAAGCCCGTTGGAGAAATCTCCAGTCGCCATGATCCTAAATTCGATAAAACGGTATTTGATAATTTACCGCATTTAAGGCAAGGACGTTGGGTGCAAGTAGGGCGTTTGGATCTCAATACCTCCGGTTTATTGATTTTTACCAATGATGGCGATTTAGCCAATCAGCTAATGCATCCTAAATTTGAATTAGAACGCGAATATGCAGTAAGAGTTCGTGGTCAAGTGAGCCCTGATATGATCAAAAGCTTAGAAAAAGGGGTAGAGTTAGATGATGGCCCTGCCAAATTCACTCGTGTCCAATTTCGTGGTGGTGAAGGCTCTAACTCTTGGTATCATGTGACTTTAAACGAAGGCCGTAATCGTGAAGTACGACGTTTATGGGAATCGCAAGGTCTAGAAGTCAGCCGCTTGATTCGTATTCGTTATGGTTCATTATCCATGCCCCGATTTTTAAATCGTGGACAAAGCTATGAGTTAAGTCCTAAGGAAGTTGCAGAGTTTCTTGCAACTCTACCTAGTAGTTAACTAATTCCCGTAATACCGCAGTAGCATAAGCACCTGCTGGAAGGTTAAAAGAAAGCTCAACGTCTTCATCCTGCAAACGATAGCTCAGTTGTTCAGGGTGAAGAATGGTAGCCCGCCAAGCTTCTTCTAAGCCATTTTTTTCTAAACCTTGAATCCAAGGTAGCCATTGATCATAAATAGGTTGAATTAAGTCCGCTGCATCCCCTTGCACCATGTTCTTCCTTTTCCCAGGT
>SCSO01000201.1 GCA_004297865.1 Legionella sp. | reverse complement strand
TAATAAATGACACTCATAACCAGTTATGTTCCAAAGCTAGGAAAGCAGTAGTCTGATTAGCTATGTTAATCTTTCCTATTTTGGTATTTATAGTGTAGTAGGTTGCTGATTATAATAATGGTTCAGCACTGCATTTTGTAACTATAGCTGATTCTGTATTATCAAGATTCATAAAACCAAAACCAGAATAATGATCATCTCCTTCATAGCCTGCATCCATAATGTCCCTGTAAACTACTTTATTATCCCCTGGTTTCAAAGACACTTGAACTATACCACGACCAGGTATTTTAACATCGTTAACACTGATACCAACCAGGCCGTTACTTGCAAAAAGTTGAGCAATAATAGTGGACTGCGTTTTGATATTACAGGTTACTTTGTACCTAACGCCTTGGATGATATATCCCTTTGCAGCCATTGCAATTCTTCCACCTTTGGCTTCTAGTAAACCACCGTTAGGAAAAGGAATATTTATTACAGAATCAGCTAAAGACAATGAGCTCCATAATAAGGCACACATGATAAACAACTTTTTCATAAAAACCCTTTACAAATAGTTTAAAAAATAATCATTATATGTTAATTTGATGTAATTTGCAAATTACGTGATCAATCAAAAGTTTACAACCCATTTAAGCAACTTTCATTAAAGCCTCTACCTGCTGCTCAATTTCACGTCACTAAGCGGGGTCAGTTAACACCCTATCTGAAAGCCCAGTGACGAGAGTCAGATCTTGCCTTGTGCTTAATTGAGCGGTGATGTATTTGTTACAGATTCGAAGTTCAAGCCTTTGCTTTTCTGCTCAGTGCATCCGCAATAATAAGTTTTACTGAATCATCATCATCGTCATCAGGAATGAAATTAAGAATAGGTTTTACTGGAGTCTCTTCATACTTAGCTTTTTTACTTTTCATATCATCATCATTATCTATTGGGAATATTGATTGACCAGGTAAAGCTTGAACAGAAGCTCTAGTCATAGCATCAGTGCGTTGAATAGGTTTCGGACTACTAACTGTACTCGTGCTGCTTTGAGCAGTGCCCTTAAAGGACTGAGGATTATCGCGTTCATAACTAACTAAATTATTATAAATACTATAAACTTGTTTTCGATATTCTGCAGCAATTAATTTACACTGAGCTTTGAAGATAGACCCGATATTCTCTGCCACATAACAAGCGGCGTCATCAAAACCATGACCATCGTAAACACCCATTAACATTCTTCTTCCTAATTTAAGTGTATGCACGGCTGCCGAAACATTGTCTTTGGATTCATCTTTCAAAGCTTGGTCAACCAAAATCTTAGCTAATTGGTCTTCTCTTAAGATACCGGGATTCTTCAAAGTGTTTAAGATATCTAAGAGGTATTTTTCTTGTTTTACCTTTCTGAGTTTATCTTGTTCTTCTTGCGGCATTGTTGCTTTTTGTTTAATTTCTGTTGTGGCCAAAGCATCGGCAGGATCAGTGAAACCATCACAAACGTTTATCACTTGGAAAGTACTTACGGCTAATCCTTGAGAAGCTAATTGTTTTTTCCAAGCATGCAAATCAAAAATATCAATATCCGCTTCAGAGCAAACTCCGTAATGCTTCAAACTCAGATCGCCAATAGAACGAGTAATATTTAGAGCGCCATTCACCCGATTCCTGGAAATAAAACTTCCTTCGTTTTCACAAATACGGGCTATTTCATCATTATTTTGAGTAGTATGAACTCTACGATTTAAACGAATTACTTCTAAAGGTTTACCTATCTCATCATAAGCTACTGCAAAAGAGGCTGCGTCCGCTATAGTCGCGGTAATTAAACTGCCTTTGCCATCATAAACGGTTGTCGAGGCGGTAGTGCCACCCTTTAATGAAGAGCTATCCAATAAACGGTACGCAGTCCATAAGCGATAACCAATGTCTTGAGCATTTAAATGGCCTACAGGGAATTTAGGAGTTAAATCCGCCTCACTAAGAGACATCCAAGTTAAAGCATCTTGCTGAGCGTTGCGATGGCCGTGGTTTACTGCTTCATAGTAACCAAATTGGTAGTGGCTGTTAAAACCAAAAGCATCCGAATTTTCAGCATTAGGGGTGGAAATAATTTGAGTCATGCTTATCCTGAAAATAGCTATAAAAAGACCGTATTCTAGCAGAAATTGGGATTTCTGAGCAAATTTAAAGCAAATTTTCTTTAAATGGGATTAACGCACTTACCATTATTCAAGTTTTGACCTTTAGGGCAAGGTGAATCATGTTTGATCTCATCCCACTGTTTTTGGCTGAGACATCGGTGTAAAGCAGGAGCCCATATTTTGCCTTTGGGGCAGATTATATGGTTTCGAATGCTACCTTTATGTGCCCAAAGGTTTGATGTTAGGCCCAAAAGAATACTTATAAAAATGATTTTTAAGGCAGTTTTCATGGTGAATCCTCTAGTTTTTCTTTTAACGTATCTTTGCTGAATGACCTTGTCAAATGAATTAGTTTTCATTAAGGTTTACATTAATTTTAAAGAGTTATAATCTAACTCTTTCATTTTATTTGTGAATTCATTAGTTATAACAGGGATGAATATGGGCATTAAAGTTAACTTATTGTGTAGCCATTCTTTAATTGTATTTTTAGCGCTTAACACGATGGGAAGCAAGGAGGCTTGTGCAACGCCCATAGAATGGACAGGCCCTTATGCCGGCGTCAATCTAGGTGCCACTGCAATGCGTTCTAACCATTCAGCAAATGCACCTGACGGAGGACTACCTCATCCTGAGTTGATTAGCGCGGGAGCTGAGGGAAGTACAGATAAAAACGGATTCTCTGGTGGTGTGCAAGCCGGATACAATTATGCTCCTAAGATGACTAAAGGAAAAATACAGCCAGTGATTGGCGTAGTTGCCGATTATACTTATTTCGGTTTATCGGCAGATAGAACAATAGGCATTGATTCCGACCCTGCTGGGGTTATTCATGAAAGCACGACCAGTGACTGGCAAGGGACTGTACGCGCCAATGTGGGATTAGCCGCTGGACCTGTGCATTTGTATGGGACAGGCGGGGTGATGTTGGTGAATAATAATATTACCAATGAAGTGTGTTTCATGGAAATGTCCTGCAACTCGGCGGTTTCTGGTCATTCTACTTATACCAGTGGGGTTTATGGCATTGGGGTCGACTATCGCGTAGCCTCTAATTTCAATGTGGGAGTGACAGCTCTTTGGTCTAATTGGAACAATCTTTACCAATCTTCTTATGGAATTGATCCAGAAGGCAATGAGATTGATGATTCATTGATCAATCATAATACCACCAGTCGAATCGCGAATTATGCTTTGAGATTTAATTATAAATTTGATTCGACTGTGTAAATAAGTGATTGTCATTCCCGCGCAGGCGGGAATCCATGTTTTTATAAATCCACCTTGCTTTTCCCCCACATCCCCTATACCATGCTCAACAAAGATTCACTGAGTTTAAAAATAAGAATCGTTTTGCCTTATGAAGCCTAAAAAAGTTAAACCTATATATATTAAACATTACACTAGCGTTCTAAGATGTTGGAAAAAACTCAAATTAAGAACGCGGTTACGCTTGTTTTAAATCTAATAATCAAAGCCTTTTAAGATAATTCCTTGATATACTATTAAATTTTCCAGAAATTTTTTGCAACATATTGTATATATATGGATCAATATGCGCTAATGAAGTAAAATGGATTTTACTTAATATGAAGCAGCAAGATGAAGTGGCAAGATCAGGCATAAAAAGAGTCGTTTGTAGCGGTGGGGGTGCTAAGGCTGTGGTTTACCCTGGTGCTTATAAGGCTATGGTGGATGCTGGGGTATTTAAAGACGTGCAAACCTTAGCTGGAGCATCTGCTGGAGCCATAACTGCCAGTTTATTGGCTGTGGGCATGCCGCCGGCCATTTTACGTGCCCAATTACTTCAAACCGATTTTGAATCTTTATTAGGCGAGTCAGTCAAAATCAAAGGTCCTGGTATTTCCTTTCTCACCAAAGACGGGTTGCCCTTAGAGCAGTTTCTTCGTGACAATATTCTTAACACCATACGTCAAGGATTGGCCAACTTAAAGTCTGAAGATCTGCAATTCAAAGAATTCTTAGATAAAATTGCGACACAAAATCCCTGTATTACTTTTGCCGATTTGGCTATGCTGCATCGTCTTTTTCCCACAGCGTTTAAGCAATTAATTGTTTCCGCTGTCCAATTTCCCCATGGCGAGTTACAAGTTTTTAATAGCCAGCTTACACCTGATGTGGAAATTGCCTTAGCTTGCCGGGCTTCAGCTTCCATACCGGTATTACTAAAACCCGTAGAGATTCAAATCAATAAACAAGTACTGTCATTTGTAGATGGTGGTTTATATGATAATTTACCTACTGATTTTTTTGATCAAGATGAGTGGGGTGGTTTTACCAAAAATAAAGAAGCGCGTAACACCCTAGTATTTGCATTTGGCGAAGGATTAGCAAATCAACAGAATCAAGTCTTCCAAGCCTTATATGGCGAACGCTGGGAAGAGGCAATAAGTAAAGCTCTATTAAAGAGAATAATTGAAGATACTTTTGGTTTAATTGATCCTGATGAACAATTACATTCGGAAGAAGCAGAAGCAGGTCGGCTTATTCAAGCGATGCGCTGGGTTTTAAAAAATTATCTTAAACAAAAAAAACTAACTCCTAGCGAAACGAAAGAAATTGGCGAGGCTATGGAAAAAGCGATTCGCGCTTTACTGTTAGATCCCGAAAATCACCAACAGTTCTGGAAAGTGTATCAAAAGGTTTATAGGACTAAACGTTTAAATCTATTAGCTAGTTTTATTAAAGAACAAATGAAACCTATTTTGTATCAGGCCAGTTGTTTTGAAAAATTTAAACGAAATATCTTAGTCGAGTTTTTAGGCGATCTGCAGTTACCCTTCAAAAATACCGATCAAAAGGAATTAGGTTATCAAAAATTGCGTAAAGAATATGCTTTACGTACCGTGGAATTGCGAGTGGGTGAAATTAAAACGACTGATTTTGCAACGGCAAATAAGGTCGCGCGCGTGATGGATGCTTTCGGATATTTAGATACGATGAATCATCTCATTAACCATGATTTGCATAACCCTATGGTTTTTAAGGACGAAGAATTCTATGTTGATTTAATGACTTATTTTATTCCGATTTATGAAGCGGTACTTGTAGGCTCTGGGCAAAATCCCCAACACGATTCACTGCTTCAGGAAATAAAGACTCATAAAATCAGTGGTGCCAGAGCAATGTATTATCTCATTAAAGATGCCGCAGAAAGGGATTTACATTCTATCGCTGCATTCGCTTTATCCAGAGCATTAGAATTTAAACAAAAGATCATTTCTGCTGAGGAATTATTTAAGGAAAGTTATACAGAAAGCTTTGGTCAATCTGGATTTTTTGCTTTATCAAAAATCACGGGAGAAACGATATTTATTCGCAGTACCTTGCAGGCACAATTAAAACAGCAAAACATGTTTGCTCTATATCATCACAAACCTCACAACGATGAAAATAGACGTACGGAAAAGATATTTTGCGCTTTAAAAAAACTACCTGCATTTAGCGATGCGTATCGGGAAGCAATCGTTCACTCTGTGTCAGCTTGAAGAAGAGATGAAAGTGCAAACATCAAAAGGCTTAATCCTACAAAAGTATAACCTACGAGATAAGCACCAAACGGCAAATAGCTAAAAAATAATAAAATTAAAGTAATGATCCCCACGTTAATAAAATTCATCACTGCGGAAGCATTAGCTTTTTCATTGGTTGCTGCAAGGATCAGGGAAGAGGTATAGGATAAAACAAAACAAGAACCTAAATTAATTAAAAACAAGGTGACAAAATAACTATGAAAAGCCGGGTAATGCAAGTGCTCTCCTATCATAGTGCCTAGCGCGCCCAGGGCAATGATACTGACTCCCCAATAAATCATTTTTAAGGGAGATATATTTTCGGGTAATCGTGCACTAATCAGAGAACCAACAATTAATCCTCCTGCAGCAAAACCATTTGCCAAGGCATAATCCAAGCTATCAAAGTGAAAAGAGTTCGCGGTAATGAAAGGAACAATGCTAGAAAAAATATAGGCAAAAGACACGCAACATCCCATTAATAATGCGCCGATGATCAAAGAATGTCTTTGCAACTGTAGCGTAAACGTCTGCATGATTTTTTTAAATTGCAAAGCAGTGAGATCTTTTTCTTTAGGTGAGTGGGGCAAAAAGCTGCAGAATAATATCAGTAGTAATCCCAACAAAATTCCTAAGTAAAAATTAGCAGACCAACCATAGTATTTAGTGAAATAACCGCTACCTAGTACTGCCAAAGCAGGGATGATGGCAAAGGAAGGGATTAAATAAGCAATCACCTTTTGTACCTGCTCTTTGGGAAAATGTTCACTGACAATAGTAAAGGTCATCATTAAGCCTACCCCGGAGCCTAAAGCAAGAAAGAAACGTGAGTACACAAATAAATTAAAATGGTCGAGGTGACCGGCAATCAGTGCGGTGATGGTGCTCAAAATTTGTAAAAAAAGGCCAACAAATAAAGAAGGCTTCCTACCAAAGCGGTTATTTAAAGGACTATAAAATAATTGTCCTAGAGAGTAACCAGCTAAAAACCAAATAAAGGTGGATTCCATGGTGATGACGGACACTTGAAACAATGCGGCTAATTCGGGTAGGGCAGGGGAAATGAGTACTGCATTAGCCGTGGCAAAGGACATGAGAAAAGCCAAGGTAATAAAGATGAATGCCTTTTTCATTCGGGTTGTTTCTTTTGTGGGGGATGTTCCCAACGTTTGACTAAATCTAAATCGATATCAAATAGATCTAAGATTCGTCCCAGGCTGTGATTAACCAAATCATCAATGGATTGGGGGTGAGTATAAAAAGCCGGGTTTCCCGGAGCAATAATGCCGCCCATTTGCGTGATTTTTTGCATATTTTCGATATGGACTAAATTAAGCGGAGACTCGCGTGCCATAATAACTAAACGGCGGCGTTCTTTTAAAGCCACGTCGGCAGCCCGACTTATTAAAGTGGACGTGGTTCCGCAGGCTATATCTGCTAAGGTCCGCATGGAGCACGGCACAATAATCATTCCCATGGTTTTAAATGAGCCGCTGGAAATAGAGGCTGCAATGTCCGCATTATTATAGCTAAAATCCGCTAAATCAGTGAGTTCAGTTGCTGACAGTTCGGTTTCATAAGCCCGGGTTTGATGACCGGCTTTGGACACTACTAGATGTGTTTCAATGTCGGTTTTTTTTAATAATTCCAATAACCTAATACCATAGATAATGCCTGTGGCACCACTAATACCGATTACTAGTCTTCTCTTTTCAGACTCTGCCATTATGCTTTCCAGTGTTTATTCTTTATTAAGTATATCGAAGTGATAGGGATTTCACCAATATCGCTTTTTAAAAGTTGTTTAGTTTACTTTCCTTATATATTTCTGCTATCCGATGTCCATCCCATATATATCTGAAGAGGCGTGGACAAATGTCCATATATGGATATGTTTTAGGGTAATTGCTAGAGTTAACAACTGAGTATATGATAATCTCTTCTCGATGATGATGTGAGCAGTATAATGCCTAAAGTAGTTTTTATTCCCCCATACCATGCAAGCTCCGAAGTAGTAGATGGCGCGATAATTCACCAGGTAGGATATGCCCAAAAAACCCAGCAGATGACTCTTTTCGCAGAGGAAACTAGTTTAATTTGGAGCTCCTTAAGTTACGACGACTTAACAGCGGGTGAAGAGGGGTTTTTAACTCCTAGCCAAATTGGCCATAGATTATGGACTACCTACAATTTCTTAAATAGTTTGGAATTGGCTTCTAGCACTAAGGCTTCTACCTGCATTTATGATGGTGTGGGGAATATAATTACTGCAACCGTAGGTAATTCTTCTACCTTTGCCGCAGCGTATGATCAGCAAGGGGTAATCATAGGCGTTGCCCGTTTAAACAAGAGAGATCACAACACAACTCGAGCAATAGGTTCACCTACTTTCTGTGCAGATGCTCAAATTGATATTCATTCTATAGATTCTTTGGCTAATGAGTTTAAGGTGGAACCCAGCGCTATAGCAAAAATGCAAATCATTTCTACCTGTGCTGGTTTTACTCGTTGTGCAAAGGATGGCTCAATAGGGGAACAAGAACAATTGCTTTTGGATATTTTAGACAATGGGAGTATTCATGGTCGATCAGAAATAGATTTGGCACGACTCATTATTCAACAAACTACCGCAAGAAATCCTTACTGTAGTATGTCTGTAATAGTGCAAACGCTAACTAATGGTCCTTCGTTACTAGGACTTTATAACGGTCAAAGCGACGGGTTAGCCGCTAATTTTGTTACAGAAAAAATGGTCCCCATTTTTGTAACTCAGTGCGACCTAACGGAGACACTTTATTCCCAACAATCGCTGAGCGTCCATAAAAATCTCCCACGTTATCTAAGAGACAACGTAGATACCTCTTTAGCAAATTTACAGAACGGACCTCGTTTGCTCATACGTATACCGCGGGAGATTTATAGGCGCTATAGCCTTTTCCCGCAATCACAAGCCCCCATCCCTACAAGTCCAAATCATGACATTGGTGGGACAGACAGTTCATCGTCGCCATTAGTGGTGGAAGCTACATCACCAAGGGAGGAGGACCTAATGACAATTTTGCATGCGTACTTTGGAGATGCTCCACCCTTGACTGCAACAGATCATTCTCTTGATGGATTACTGGACGATTTCAATCTTAGCTGATTGTTGATTTATTGAGAATTCAATAATTCCCGTAAACGCTGCGCATCCTTTGGTGCATTGGCTTTGTCATCATTATCAAAATAACAATAAATGGTTTTGCCCTCGGCATGCCATTTACGACATTTTTGCGCGTATTCTTGTAAAGTAGCCTCTTCATAAGCGCCTTGATAAGCTTGTTCATCTGGGCCGTGCATGCGAATGTAGATAAAGGGTGCTGAGGTTACAATTTCTGGGGAACGATAGAGCTTGTGATCATAGAAACAAAGTGACATTTGGTTTTTATCGAGTAGTTCATATAACTCGTCGCAAAACCAACTTTGATGACGAAATTCAAAAGTATATAAAAATTCTTTGGGTAAAGAATGAATAAACTCCGTTAGTCGAGGAATATTAACTGGCCAATAAGGTGGAAACTGGAAAAGAATAGGACCAAGTTTATCGCCGAAGTGACTAAAGACTTCGAGTAACTTGGTCACAGTTTCCTGAATCTCTTTTAATCGTTTGATATGGGTAATGTAACGGTTGGCTTTGCAGGAAAACACAAAATCTTCAGGGGTGATTTCCGTCCATATTTTAACGTTCTTTTCTTTAGGAATTTGATAAAAACTGTTATTCAACTCTACAGAATCCAATTTTGTTGCGTAAAAAGGTAATACCAGTTGGGATTTGATTTTTTCCGGATAAAAATTACCTAACCAACCCTCATAACTCCAACCGGATGTACCTATATGCCATGGATGTTTGTGCATTTTTTTACTCTAAAAAATATTCGGTACAGGAAGAACATTTCTGATTAAACCTAAGAGCTGCATAGTATAAATCACTAATAAACCAATGAATAAAAAATTAAGTAATAAACTAATGAGCGGTGGAAAAAGAATATATTGGATAGCCCATAACAAGAGGGCTAAAAATATAACCATGATTAAATTATTTAAAGGGGACATTTTTTAACCCGCCATAATGAATTTAAGAAATAACCTTTGGCATCAGAAAAATGTCTAACAATCTCAAATCCGGTGTTAGTCGCATAGTCTTCGATTTGCGAATGCAGATACTTGTAAGAGTTTTCGACATGAATGGGTTCAAATTCTTGGAAAGTAAAGGTTTGATGCAAGGCCTCAATATAAACTTGTTGCTTTTTAAAGCTGATTAAATAACTTTTCATGGCTCCAGAATACACATCATAAGTAGCATAATGATGAAAAAAGGCCGTATCAAAATTCGCATGTAATTCTCGATTGATCCGATCTAATAAATTTAAATTAAAATCGCGGGTTAGCCCATCGCTATCATCATAAGCTTTCATCAAGGTCTTAAGATCTTTTCTTAAATCAAAACCTATCAAAAGATAATCGCCATCATGTAATGTGCCCCATAATTCTGCAAGAAAATGTTTGGTGTCTGCAGGGTCCATATTACCTATGCTTGAACCTAAAAATAACACCATATTTTTATGGGGTTGTTTAGCTAATTTTTTTAGTCCTTTGAAAAAATCGGAATGAACAGTTTTGATTTTGAGATTAGGTATATTTTTATGAAAGTGTTTCGTGATTTGTTTTAAATATTTTTGCGAAATGTCGATGGCAAAATAAGTGAAGTCACGTTGATCTTGCATCAATTGATCCAGTAAAATTTTAGTTTTAATCCCTTCTCCTGGACCTAATTCAATGATGTTATAAGGTTCAGCGCTCATTATTTGTGATAATTCTTTTTTATGATTATCCAAAATTTCAATTTCACAATTAGTGAGATAATAATCGGGATGACGCGTGATTTGATTAAATATTTCACTCCCTTTCATGTCATAGAAGTACTTGGCATAGAGGAATTTTTTGTCGCTGGCTAATCCTTTTGCGACATCTTTAGCGAACTCTTGTTCACTCAATAATTCTTCATGTTTTAATTTCGCAGCCATAGCATCTCCTAATAATATTGCACCAAACGGATCCCACTAAATTGCCAGCGTTTATCAGGTTGAAAGAAATTACGATAGGAGGAGCGAATATGCGTTTTGGGAGTGACGCAGCTACCACCTTTTAATACCCGTTGATTGTTCATGAATTTACCATTGTATTCACCTAAAGCTCCGGGCAGTGGTTTGTAGCCAGGGTAAGGTAAATAGGGACTCACCGTCCATTCCCACAGGTCACCAAAAAATTGGCTAAGCGAATCTTCAGTAGACGCTTGAGGATGATAAAATCCTGACTCCATAAAATTCCCTTCATTAGGTGTCAGCTGATGCAAATTAACAAAATACTCCCACTCGGCCTCTGTCGCTAAGCGACAGCCACGCCAACGAGCAAAAGCATCGGCTTCGTAGAAACTCACATGGGCCACGGGTTCATGCGGCTTGAGCAGTTCCAACCCATGCAAAGTAAAAACCAAGGTATCAGCATGGTCTTCTTCCCAATACAAGGGGGCTTTAATTTTCTGGCTATTGAGCCAATCCCAACCATCAGATAACCATAAAGAAGGGGTGTTGTAGCCTTTATCCGCAATAAACTCTAAATATTCTTGGTTGGTAATTAAGCGTGAAGCCATTGCAAAGGGATAAAGAAAGGTTTGATGCACGGGAAGCTCATTATCAAAATGAAATTGATCGCCTTGATACCCTATAGTCACTAAACCACCTGGGTTAGAAATAAACTCTAAAGGCTCAGCTGATTGGGTGACGGATTTGACTGGGGCATACACCGAAAATTCAGGATTTAAGGAAAAATTATATTTGATATCCATTAAGAGTAATTCTTGATGTTGCTGCTCGTGTTCCATTCCTAAAACAATCAAAGGATGCAGTTCTTTAAGTTTTTGTTCAGAAACGGTGCTTAAAAGTTCTAGCAGATAAGCATCCACGTGTTTGCGATAATCATAAATCATGGCCACGCTGGGACGAGAAAGCAATCCTCTTTGGGGGCGAGGATAAGGTTTGCCCATTTCTTGATAATAGGAATTAAATAAGTAAGCAAAAGCTGGATGAAAAACCTTATATGTTTGCGTTAAATAAGGAGTCAAAATGAAGGTTTCAAAAAACCAAGTCGTATGCGCCAAATGCCATTTAGCAGGACTCACGTCTTCCATGCCCTGGATGACATAATCTTCAGTGGTTAAGGGTTCGCAGAGTTTTTCAGAATATGAACGGACTTGCTGTAGCCCTTGAATAAGCTTTTCCCGCATAAACATCCTGTTTTGCTAGCGATGAAAATATATTCAAGTATAGATGTATTTTATTGTTTTTGTTCCTTATGAATCCTTGTTGCGCAATAAGAGGCGACTTAATGGCAATATTGTTCAATAAAATCAATAACTTTTTGACTGTAATGATCACTTTTCCATAAGTCATTATGATCTTTGTCTTTAACTCGCAATAATTTTTTGGGTTGATTGGCCGCTTGATAAAGCGTTAAGCCTTCCTCGTAGGGAACGATTCTATCTTTAGTGCCATGGGTAATTAAAATAGGGGCCTTAATCAATTGAATGCGGGACAAAGAGTCGTATTTATCCCAGGGAGTAAGCGGAATCCAAGGGTAGTGAAACTGAGCCACTCGCGTCAAAGAGGAAAACGGTGAGTGCAAAACTACGGCACATATAGGGTATTGCGTGGCTAAATAAGTAGCGACTCCGGAACCTAGGGATTCACCAAATAAAATAATATGCTTTGAACTAATGCCCTGATTATTAAGAAAGGCCATGGCGGCGCGGCCATCTTCATAAAAGCCCTGTTCAGATGGCGAGCCTTTATTTCCGCCATAACCGCGATATTCTAATAAAAATACACCTAAACCGGCATCCATGAATTGGCGAACTAAAGGAACTCTATAGCCTATATGACCGGCATTCCCGTGCAAATAAAGAATAGTAGGATGCTTACTTAAGGCGGGTTTATACCAGGAGTTTAAACTGATTTTATCCTTTGTTTTCAGGGTGATAACTTGCATGTCTTGGGCTGAAAATTGCTCTAAATGAGGATGATGGCGATCGGGGAAGTAAATTAAATGCCGTTGAAACACGTACATGAGTACCACGACAAAGACAAAAATGACGGCACCCATGGTAAGAATTTGCTTTAACATAGCTTGCCTTATGGCCGGTGATGTAGCGGTATTAGTATATTAGTAAAAGTATGCCTGAAATTCCGTGCGATGAGAATGGAATGGCAAATAAATTTACAAAAAGGTCAAAATGTAATATAATCAATCATTTTGTAAAATATGTGGATTTCATGAGTACAGTATTATTTTGGCGAGATGTGGAAGGAGATAAGGAGTTATTTTCTCCATATAAGAAAAAAATTCAGCAATTATTAAATGGTGAATACACCAATTTAAATCTGGAAAAATTGCAAAATACCGGGGAGTTTCCCTTATACAGTATTCGTGCAACGGATGATGAGCGTTTGCTCTTCACGACGTTTAAAGGCAAGCTTTTTTTATTAGATGTGGTTGAAAATCACGATTATCACAAAAGTCGATTTCTAAGAAATTCCAATGTATTACCTGCCCATATGCAAAAGGTAGCAGAACAACTTAAGACTAATAAAAAGAAATTTACCCTTTGTGAAGGCGTAACCGATTTAGACGAGCAGGGTGCTCAAAACGATTTTAATTTAAAAGGAATAGAATTCCACCATCAACAACTCATCCATTTTACTGATGAACAAGAAAATGCTCGGACCATAACAACTCCAGCAGTAGGTCTAGGTCCGGCAGGTTCGGGTAAAACCAGTGTGGCTTTATCCATGGCGCAAAAACACGTCCATCAGGAAATGAATAATAACGATGATGATCTCAAACCGGTATTGATCCTAAGTCGTTCTCCTTTTTTAGTTGCCTTGACACGTGCAGAATGGATGAATCTCGTTGCTGATCCTGAAATGCAAAAGCGAGTGGAGTTTCTAACCTTTGAAGATTTAGCAAAACGGAAAAATCCTAAAATAAAACTAACTAAAGGTTATGAGGAATTTACGGCATGGTGTAAGAGCAAGGAAATAAAACTGGATTATGATTTAATGCGCGTTTGGTTAGAGTTTCGCATCGCTTCAGGTTACACCGCTGAACAGTACGCTGCCTTAGGTAATAAACAAAGTTGCACTTTCGTTGCAGAAGAGAAAAGAGCTACAGCCCGAAAAGAAATTTATGATTTATTTACCCGATACGTCGCGTATCTTAAAAACACAGGTCTAGTCGATTTAGAACTTAGTTATCCCGAAGGGAATGAAGAATTCGCCTTAGTTCTTTTGGATGAGGCGCAGGACTGTACTTGTGATCAATTGAAAAAAGCAAGCAGTTATGCCGAGGGCATGAATATTGTTTATTTTTTAGGAGATCACCAAATTCTTTTTGATGGTAAATCACGGCTTTCTTATTTACGCAATTTATATCATAGCTTAAAAATCCCTTTAACCGAGCAACGTTTAAAAGGGACATTTCGTTGTGCACAAGCCGTCATTAATGTAGCGAATCGATTGATTGCCTTAAAGTATCATTTAGTCGGCGGTGCTGCAGATAAAGGCGAGTCGCATCATATGGAGTTGGCGAGTACGGCGAATTTAGGCCCTGGATACATAGAGTGGCGGAGTTCGGCTGCTGATTTGAGTGATTTATTACAGCAAGGTATTCATTTGGCGGTAGTAACTTCACCGGAATTGATTGAAGAGGCGAAAATTAAGTTTGGCACTCCGTTAGTGTTTACTCCCGCCCAAATTAAAGGATTGGAATATGAGCGCATCGTGATGTGGAAACCTTTTGCATCGAAGGTCGCTATGGAGGCCAATAAACTTTTAAGCAAACAGCCATTCATTGCTGAACATTCTGGTCATCGTGCGAAAACTGGGCAGAGTCGGGAAGAATTTTTACCCTTCTGTGATGAGTTAACAACGGGCGCAACTCGGGCAAAGAAACAGTTGATAGTGGTGCAAGATTCCACACATGACACGGAACATTTAGTGAATGCTGTGCGACCTGTTTTCACCCAATCGGCTTCTACCAGTTCGACTAAGGTTGAGTATAACGTAGTGAATAAGGTAGAGGATTGGCAAAAAGAAGCTGTACGCCAGAGAAACTTAGGGAATACTCAACAAGCAGATGATATTGAAGCCCGATTCGATACTTCAAGTCCAAGTACGAGTGCAAGTTCAAGTTCAAGTACGAGTTCAAGTCTTAGATTTTTTTCAGAGCCTAATCCTATAGCAGAGACTCCAGGAAGTGTCACTGAGAATTCTAAAGACAAAGCCAAATCTAAATCCCAAAAAGCTAAAAGTGCAGCACCAGCAAAAACGACTGTTTCTGCATCGACGTCCTCTACTACTGCTGTAGCAAGTCGCACTCTGACTGAAGAACAAATGCTAGGCTTATTGGATAATATCTTGAAACAGAAACAGATAAATATTGTGGGCTTAGTGACTCTCATAAATGCCAATCACGACTCTTCGCGATTGTTTTTGCGATGTTTAGTTAATCATGCACGTTTTATTAAATTACCAGTACAAGAGATATTAAATTGTAAAAATCTCAATGCAGTACTTAAAGAGGGATTGACCCAAATCCAAACGCATTTTCTTGGTAAATTGAAAAATTTTGTCGAAGCCCAAATTGATAAACAAATTTTGGTAGGCATTACACCCACGATGTTTGCTACAACATGGGGGTGGGATAAAGCTATCGAGTTATTTCATAAATATGGCGCGAATATCAATGCAAAAAATAAACTTGGGGCAACTGCATTACACGTTGCAGTAGCTAATCAACAAGTAAGCACTTTAAAACTGTTGCTCAAGTTAGGTGCTGACATTCAGGCAAAAGATAATACAGGCGCAACTGTGGCTCATGCCGCAATTTTTGAGAACAATCGATCCCGCGAGACTTTTGAAATATTAAAAATACTCAAAGAGAACGGTTTAGATTTAAATATAGAAAATCATGGAGGCATAACTCCTGCTGCGATAGCAACCATTAATGGCGATGTTGGGGCCTTAAAGTCATTAAAAAGACTAGCCGTAGACTTCGACCAGTTAGATCAATCAGGATATAGCCAGGCGCATTATGCGATATTTAAAAAGAAATTCCATGTTTTGAGTGTTTTAAAAGAAGTAAAGTGTAATTTAAATCAACGTTGCAGAGATAACGTAAATACTCTGAGTACTATATCCCGACTAGAGCTTGGGGAGTTAAGGATTACCAATGAAGCTCTTACTCCCATCGAAGCAGCGGTGCAATTAGGATATGACGAAGTTGTAGAGAAGTTGGTTGATTTGGGAGTGGACCCTAAGCAAAAAAATAAATTAGATAACAATCTGGCTCATGTTGCTGCAGGATTTGGTTGGCCTAAAATTTTAAAATATTTGCATAGCATAGGTGTTAATTTATCCGAACGCTGTAGTATTGGCTCAACCCCTGCTCATCTGGCTGCAGATACTGACAAAGTAGAGAGTTTAATAGTTTTAAAAGAATTAGGAGAGCCTCTTGATGCAGTAAATCAATATGGGATAACTCCTTTCATGAGTGCCATCTGGTTTAATTCGCAAAAGTGTGTGGATTTTTTTGTTAAAGACAATCCTGATTATATTCGCATCCCGTTGGTATTTAGCAGAGCCAGTTTAAATTCTATCCCCGATGCCTTAATCAATAAAAAACAACTGCATATTTTGGAAATAAAATTAAATGAACAAGGAAAGACCGAAGACAAAGTGAGTGTATTACCTCATGAATTAGCTCAACTATTAGGCTATGGCGTGCTCTCTGTCATGCTGCAATTGAGTGAAAGTGAAATCGTTCGTCGGAGCACTAAGATGTTTGGGCCTGGTACCTAATACAGGCTACAATTATGTTGGGTCATGACCCATCATAAGGATCTATTCATCAGCCCTCGGTTTTTTTCGTAACTGTTTAATTTCACCCTTTTGGGATTTTTCATCCAACATTTTTTGCTTAGACTTACGAGATCGTCTCTTCTTCTGTCGCTTTATTTTTTCAATTTTTTGCTGCTCTTTAGTCAGTTCATCACTGACCATAGCATGTAATTTTTCACACAGACGCGCTCGCGCTAAATAACGATTATCCTCACGACTACGTGATTCCTGACACTTGATTTCCAACCCAGAGGGAAGATGTTTTAAATAGACGGTAGATGCGGTTTTATGTAATTTCTGCCCACCTTTGCCACTACCAATAATGAATTTTTCCAGGAGATCGGTTTCATTAATCTGGAGTTTAGCCATCCACTCGATTAATTTATCCCATTTATCTTTAGTGATCATGTAATAATACCCTCATCTGCCCTTTGGGCACCTTCTCCCGTTGGCGAGAGAAGGAAGGGTCTTTAAGCATTTACTTTTACGTTTACTTTAAGAACACCAACATCTTGCGTGGTTTTAAAGCTGCTGTTGGTGGTTGCAGTAGGAGTAAGAGCTCCGTTAACAACGGCTGCAGCAAACAGATTTTGCGTATCAAATTCAAAATGTTGATATTCCGCGCCAAAGCTAACATTAGGAGTGGCGTTATAATTTACGCCAGCACCAGCTACATAACCGTTTATAAAGTCATTAGAGCTTGTACTGTTACAAATAGCTCCGTTCTCTAAACAAACGCTACTGGAAAAATTAGCGCCCGCACCCGCCCAGCCCCCTTTAGCATAAAAATCCACCGTATCAGTTACACTAACGCCCGCGATCGCGGCAGCGGTTACCGAGCTATTTAATTTAACATCTTGATTGACTATACCTTGCCCTAATGAGCCAAGCGCAGGAGTAATGCCTGTACGACTACTAACGTAATCTGAACCCCCAGCAGCAACTTCAGCCCCTACAAAGGCCTTGCTAACTGGAACCGTAACTGCAGCTTGGACACCACCTACCACGGAATTGGATTTGGTTTGACCATTCCCACCTTGAGGATAGGTCACTATGGTTGCAGGATTATGTCCAGTGCCAGTAGAGGCGAGTCCAGTAGTAGTTGAAGATTGACCTCCGCCAATATTTCCACCTACGGTTACCTTAAGGCCTGTAGGCGCTGCTGGACGTGCTGCAGTGGTCGCAGGCTCTACATTTCCATTTGCATCAACGCACTGATTATCTTTGACAAGGGTAAAGGGTGGATTTTTACAACTTTGACAACCAGCTAATGCCAGTAAGGCGCCACTAGCAATGAGTAGATTCACAGTCCTTAATTTATTATTCATTATTGTCCTTAATTAATCTAAATACTCCGTCTGCTTAAATCTTAATATGGAATAATGGAAGAATGCAAACCATTTGGACTATACTCATAAATAGTTTCCTTATGGACCAACCTCATGAACTATTTAATAAGATGCTGCTGTGTTTTATTAATGACCTCTAATTGCTATGCCGGGACGGTTGAAGCGCAATTACCAGCCAATTTGATCAAAGTCACTAAGGATCTCGATCCTAAATGCATTGAATACGTTACCTACAAAGGACAAATGTATTGTAGCACCAAACCCATAGAGCAAACGCCTGTGGATCCCAGTATGGTGTCATTAGAAAAGCAAAACATTCAAATGGACAGTCGTCCTTGGAAATTGGCCTGGGGTAAACAAAATGGTAGTAATGTGACTCTAGAATACATTCCTTTTGGCGATGACATTAATCAATGGCAAGAATTAATCACTACGCAATTTTTTGCAGGGTTAACAGACGTTTCCGCACAGGACTTCGCTAATAATGTGCTTAAACAGTTGCAGCAAATGAATTTAGTCATTGAAACAGAATTTCTTGAGCAACAACCTAATGAAGTGATTTTTGAATTCAGAATAAAAGACCCTGTCAATTTAAGACAAGATGAGTTGCAAAAGGTTATTAAAGGAAAAGATGGGATTTATGTGTTGCATTATGCGATTAAAAAAGCAGATATGGGATCTGAGAATAGGGCTAAATGGCTCCTGTTTTTGAAGCAAAGTAGTTTACGCTGAGGGTAATATTATTGGTTTAAGGTATTAGACAAAAAACAGGAATAGATATACAGTCAAATGCAGGAATAAACTATGGAGCAATTATGAACAAGGATAAAGTTTTTTTAGCTGAAATTTTAGCAATGATGTTATTTGTATCTACAGGTGCCTTTGCCGCGAATGAATTTGCGCAAGATGTAAATTGGACTCCCGAAAAAATGATGGAATTTGTTGATCTTCCTAATAAGGGAACTTTAACAACAGGTTTTTTCGATTGTATGGCAAAGCATGCTAAACATAAGCCATATCAATACTGTTTACCAAACGAAGTGCAATTTCAAGATAAACTCGTCCAGAACCTAGCGGTGGAATATTACAACAAATTACCCGCGAAGCAAAAAAAGACTTTTGAAAAGCAACAAAAGGATTTTATCAGTTTCCGCTCTAGTCGTTGTTCATGGACTGATGATCCCAAGCTGGTAAGGAATCCAGAAAAAATTACTGATGGAACAGTCGATAAATTGAAATGTCTATTAGATGCAACGGTAACTAGACGATTAGATTTAGAAAAGTTAACACCGGAAAATAACGAATAAATCAAAATCAATGGGTCAAACTCGATTGATTTTATCTAGTTTGTAGCCTGTATTAGACGAAGTCGTAATACAGGAATATGTGCCACAAAACGCGAGTTCCTGTATTACGACTTCGTCTAATACAGGCTACAACTATATTTAAAAAAGTTCCTGGGGATACCTCAGAGACTGACCCCATTGATTTTAATTTATATTATATTTCATTAGATTATCTTAAATCCTCTTGGCAAATTCACACAAATTAACCTCTTCTGCTATGCTTAAAATATGATATTTATGCTCAAATTACATGCATTTTGGGCGGTTTTCATTTTGAGGCGGCAGCATGAAGGGAAAACTTGATAAAGCTGGGGTATTTGTTTCTGCTATACAGAAGGCGATGTTGGAAAATACATCTTTTTTTGGGAAGGTAAGCTCAACTGTTACTAGTCTTAAAGCAGATCAAAGAAAAGAAGGCATTGATAAATTAATGCACTCCTTACCGACTGGTCGTGATGTTATCTATAGAGGAACGATTGGCGACGGAGAAATCGCTGATGCAGTTCAATCCAATCGTTTAGGAAGGCAGCCTAAAAGCAGTAGAAAAGGAACTTCTTTAAGTATTCCTGAATTTGTTGTTGAAAATGATAGTCGTTTTTTTCTTTCCACATCTCCAGATGCAAACACAGTAAAGCCCTATGCAGCAGGCATACCTTTAATTCCATGTACCGGTTATATCTGGGTCATGGGATTACCCATGGTCTTCACGCGGCCGCAAAAACTTCTACATTTGGATAGAGAAAGCTTTGAAGCTTACAATAAATTAAGGATGGATGTACAACAGCGTGATATGGATACACAAACAATATACAAATCTGCAATCGATATTACGGCAAACAATAATGAAGTCACGGTGATTTTGGGATCAGAAGCGGACGATGATTGGCGCTTATGGACTTCTCGGGATGTGATGAAACTTGTAAAAGTTAGTGGGCCTGGACGTATATTGGCTCCTTTCATGTCATCATCTGAACCTGCACATGTTAAGGACCTGACTAATCCTGATTTTCAAAGAAGAGTGTGTGCTCTTGATGTGGTTATAGCCTATGAGCGAACCGCTATGGACAGGATAATTCAAAGAAGTATTGAAATGGAGTTAATAGCTCGCGACGAAAGACCTGTTACGCTTAATGACGCTAAAGCTTTAGTAGACTCAGGTGTCTTAGATGAATTGGACGCAAATTTTAGTACAACTGAAACCTTCGTCCTAGATAAAGTACCTAGCTCAATTAAAATTGGTGATACCCCTGCTCTTGTGGAATACACAAGGGAAAAAGTGAAATCAACTAATAGACTGGAAGAAAAAGAACCTACACCCGATGTAAATTCATTAGGTAAGGAGTAGTTTAAATGTTGACTGTTCATAAGGAAATTAGGGTGAAATTGGTTATCTTGTAAGCATAATGCTAGTATATTCGCAAAAAAAAGCAGCTTAAGGAATTTATTTTATGCGTACACTTTCTAAACTGTTACAGACTCTTCGACCCGATTTATTTCAGGTGATTAAAACAGTTCATGAACAGAACAAACCCGGTGTTTTGTATGGTTTCGTTTCAGAGAAAGGTTGGCGCCATAAAAGTGTTGGAACCACTATAGAGCATATTATTGATCCTGCTAAATATGAACAATTACAAAGAAAAGCAAAGACTAATTTAAGCGCTTGGCAAAAGTCGAGCAAGGAATTTCCTCAAGTGGTGAGTGTCACAGCTCAAGATTGGGGCGACGTTACTTTAGAAGCAACGAAAACCTATGGTCTCCCTTACACCGTCCTTAATATGGCTAATGCCTCATTTCCTGGGGGCGCTGTTTTGGAAGGGGGGGCTGCTCAGGAAGAAAATGTCTGGCATCGAAGTACCTGCATCCTTTCCTTATTAGATGAAGGTGTTTCTTTCAATAGAGACAGTATGAGTTTTGAATATAACGAAGGTATGACTGCTCGTATATCTGCACTAGAACAAATGACCGATGAGGAACTTAGGGATTTAAGGCGGCTAAGAGGTCAAAACATTCCTAAAGCCTACATAGTGTTTTTGAATGAAAATGTACAAATTTGTTTTAGGGGACCTGAAGATTTATATATTAATGAAGGGAACGATAAGAGTGGTCCACTACTATTAGCCGCTAGCGATACAAGCTTTCCGATGCTTGCCGATGAGGACATATTTCCCTTTTTTGAGATGAGGGCGGCTGCACCGGATCTTTCTGATAATCAACTAAATTTGCTAGATAAAGCAGTAATCAAGACTTATGAAGAAGATTTAAGACGACGTATAGCGGCGCAATTAGATACCTTGATACTTGCCAAAAGACCTAATGCTATTTTAGGCGCTTGGGGCTGTGGCGCATTTAAAAATTCGCCTGATACCGTTGCGCGAATATATCGTGAGGAAATTGAACAACGCGCTTCTTGTTTTCAACATCTCATCTTTCCAATACTCAGTACGGATTATCGCGGGAACAACGTTTCTATATTTAAAAAATACTTGGATGGTGTAAAACTTGGCGATAAAGCTAATACTTTGACTGCAGAAGTAGGGGGCAGTAATAACGTGCCAGGGGAAGCGAATCCAAATAGTTTCTTTTCTGGATCTCAGAATCCTTCTTCGTCAACGATTGAGGAAGATGCTAAAAATAAACCTAAAAATGAAATGAAGTAGGAATTGTAGGTTGGGTCATGACCCAACATCATTATCTAAATAAGAGAGAACGTGACGGTAGTCAAATGTAGCCTGTATTAGACAAAGTCGTAATACAGGCTACGATTCTGATTTTTTCCTGCCCTGATTGAATCAGGGTCGGTATAGCTCATCAAAAACGTCTGATTCATTTACTTCATTATCTCGGGCTCGCTGAATTAGGGTATTTGCTGCGCCATTATCAATTGGACCACCTGCACCCACCCTATGCATATTGGCACGAGCCAACATGGCTTCCTTTGATTCCAGTGAAATTGCTTGCTCAAGGAGATCTATGGCAGCGGGGAAATTAACGATACCAGTCCTACCATTCTGATGCATTTTTGCAAGTGCGACCATGGCCTCGCTTGACCCTCTTGCAATTTCCCGTTCATATCTAGCGATGAGTTTTTGATCCCATTCATCAACAACAGATCTAACACTGGAGCCAAATAAAGTAGGGTTATTTACTGCAGAATAATGAGTATCAGGAGAAGTATTTAAAGCTCTAGCAGGAACAACTTCAGGCTCTTCATCATACAAAGAAATAAGCATACTTAGATCAAGAGTCGTAACACTAGTGGGGAGAGCTTTTAATCTTTCATCAGGATCTAGTACTTCTTGTAACACATTTAAGTACCTAAGAACATTCGACTCAATACCACTATTAGCATTAACACTATCATCATTGCTTTCAAATTTCTCATTCATTCTAAACTCTTATTCTGTTTGGTTTGGGATGTGAATGATACTTAGTGATCGTTTATTTGTAAAATCGTGAAACTGGCGCGCTCGGAGGGACTCGAACCCCCGACACCTAGGTTCGAAGCCTAGTACTCTATCCAGCTGAGCTACGAGCGCAAAGGGGTATTTCGGTTGTTTGATACTGAGGTAAATCTGGTGGGCCGTATAAGATTCGAACTTATGACACAGAGGTTAAAAGCCTCCTGCTCTACCACCTGAGCTAACGGCCCTAAAGAGGTTGAAATCATACCGTATCAAGATTTTATTGCAAGTGTTTTTCAAACTTTTTTGTGACTATCTTTATCGATAGCAATTAAACAAAAAAAGGTGCATTTACGGGGGTTAAATCCTCTTCAGTACCTAATATAGAACAATTATTACGCATCAGTTGATTTTTCAAAGAAAGGACGTCTTTTTTCGCGCAAAGCACCAGCAAAATATCTGCTCCCATGGCACCACAACCTTTACTAGCTAGAATCTCTGGGTAAGTTTTTAAATAATCCAGGAACTCTAAGCTGTGTTTAGCCACGCATTGGCGTTGCTTTAATTGCTCATGATACGTGTTAATAGCCTGAATTAATAAAGCACTGTCCCTGTTCTCAAAGGCTATGCGAGCTTGCTCGACGGTTGCCGCTAATTCTTCTATGCCTGCCGGCAGGGGAGTCGTTTGCAAATGATCATGGGTGGCTAATTTGACTCCAGTATGAATCAGTAGAAACGATAAATCTTTAAAGGGCCAGGGGTAAGATTGAATAATGTTCAGTTCTTTGTTAATAAAAACACAACCTTGCCGAGCTTGTGCAATCACATCATAACCACTGGGGCGTATGCCCTGACCAGGCCATGCATATTGATAATAGGAGCGTAAAGTGGCATTTAATTTGGGTAAGATATTTTGTAAGGAGCAACTGGCCAAATAACTTGCTAAAAATTGAGCACTAGAAGCGCCTAAGCCACCACAGCCTTGATAAGGATCATGCCAAATGAGGCCTTGAGTATGCTTTTGCTGTGTCCAAAATAGACCAGCGGGAGATTCAGGATGTATACCTTCTAAACCGGCGTCTTCACTGAGTTTGAGTTTAAAGTAAGGAGTAGTGGTTAACACAATAGCAGACGCACCAGCGAGTGCAGCGTACTCACCTAATAAAAACGTCTTAGCGGGAATTAACCATTTCATACGGCAAGCAAGGTTTGTCTAATTTCAGCTAATAAATAATGGGCATTATTCAAGCTGACGCGTTTATTTTTATCTAACCATTGCTGCAAGCGCTCTTTTAACACGGGCATTTCCTTTTCATTAGCTCCAGCTACTAATAATAAATTATCTATGTGCAATTTCATATGTCCCTGAATAATGCCATCCGTACATAAGGCTTTAATGGCTCCTAAATTTTGCACTAAACCTACAGCCGCGATTACTCGTGATAGCTCATTGGCTGATTGCACATCCATCATGCGCAGACACAATTTTGCCGTAGGATGTAAGGAGGTTACTCCGCCCACGGTACCGACAATAATAGGAGCGGTGAGTTCGCCGGTTAGAATGCCATCGGAATAGCGCCATCGCGTAATGGCTTGATATTGCCCGGAACGACAAGCATAAGCATGAACGCCAGCTTCTACTGCGCGC
>SCSO01000200.1 GCA_004297865.1 Legionella sp. | reverse complement strand
TCCCAATCCCCTCTTTTTGTGATTGGCCTAGCCCCTACGATTAATATGTATGATTATTATTTTGGTACAGACAAACTCGGGCATTTTTTCATGCAAGGTCATACCTATTTTAAAATTTATACTTATTTACGACATCATGGAAAATCAGATGAACAAGCCAGAGCCGCTATTATTTTGTACGGACAAGTTCTTGAGCAGACTTATTTAGGGACATTGATTAATGGGGTGTATTCAAACGGCGATTTATCAGCTAATTACTCGGGATGGAAATTTTATATGAACCTTACCCAGCCTGTAAAAATTGGCGATAAAACTTTGCCACCTATTCTGGTATTGAAAGATAATCAATGGCAATTTGCTAGACCTATAGATAAAGACAATTTCCTAAAGCCTTACCTGACCGATAACTTCAATGAGGCCTGGAATCCTTCACGCCATTCCTTTATGCGTGGGCAAATTCGCAGACATATTCAAAAACGCTGCGCGAATTGGATTAAACATGGGCTTACCAAAAAAATTGCTACCGCCAAATTGAAAGAAGCAAATTACTGGCATGGAGAACCCTATGGGCATTGGTTACCAAAAGATAATGCGGTAACGTTAAATACCTGTTTTGGCGGGGTTTAAACGCCTAACTGCATATATCTCCCTTCTCCCTTAAAGGGAGAAGGGCTGGGGATGAGGGTGATCAAATTTCATTACCCTCATCCGCCCTTCGGGCACCTTCTCCCTTTAAGGGAGAAGGGAGATATATGGGCTAGGCAAATCAGCTTTGTAGGTTGGGTCGCGACCCAACATAACCATTTTCACCTTCCCCCAAGATCCTTATGTTGGGTCATGACCCAACCTACAAATCATCTTTCCCATCCAAAGAATCGATATCAACAGACTCCCCAGGAATTGTTCGACTATCACTAGCCCACTCACCTAAATCAATCAATTTACAACGTTCAGAACAAAATGGTCTTAACGGGTTATCTTCTCGCCATGTGCCTTTTTTCCCACAAATGGGGCAAGTGATTTTTTGTAATTTATTCATAAATTCGTTGATTAGAAATTTTCGCCATTATACCTTATTACACAACAGATGCACCCACGCCAATTAATGAGCTATTGCAATGACTCCAAGTGCGTTTATCATTTTATCCGCCATGCTGCATGCAGCATGGAATACTTTCGCGAAAAGAAACGCCTCGCCCTATTATGAAGTCATAGGGATTATGAGTTTTGCTACGTTTTTTTCTCTGTTGTTTATTCCCTTTTTCTCCGGCCCATGGTTTGCCACTTCAGACTCTTTCTTATGGGCTTTAATCTCGGGTTTATTTGAAGGCGGTTATATTATCACCTTGGCGATTAGTCTAACGCAATCGTCTTTGGGTAAGGCTTATATTATTATGCGTGGCAGCGCAATGATTCTCGTATGGTTTATCTCTGCTGGTTTTCTTGGAGAGCAAATCAATGCATTAAATATTCTTGGCATTTTTTTAGTATTAGGTGGATTGATACTCACTAGCCAAACCTATAAAACAAATCAATCCAACCAATTATTTTTTCCCTTTCTCTGTGGTATTTGCATCGCGGGTTACCATTTATGTTACGGGCGTTCCATGGCACATGGAGCAAACCCCGCTGCTCTCTTTGCTGCGGCTTTGTGGATTGCTTTACCTAGTGTCTTTTTTCTGATGAAGAAAAATCAGCGTGAACAACTTAAAGAACAGATCAAAAGTAATTGGAAAATGACTTCTTTCGGCGGGATGATCAGTGCCTTATCCTTTTTATTGTTTTTAATCGGTTTGCGTCATGCGGAAGCGGGGTTGGCTCTGACTTTGCGTAATACTTCGGTGGTCTTTGCACAACTTTTTGCTTATTTTATTGGAGAGAAGATTTCTTATTATCAATGGGTGGGTGCTCTTTT
>SCSO01000199.1 GCA_004297865.1 Legionella sp. | reverse complement strand
TATAGAGAAGCCATTCGTGGAATTTTACAAAACCAAAGCAATTTAAGTATTTTCCAACAAGCTGTTGATGATTTATTAATCGAAAATGGTAAAGTAGCTGGGGTAGTGACACAAATGGGCTTCACCTTGCGAGCTCGAGCAGTGGTGTTAACTGTAGGGACCTTTTTAGCGGGCAAAATTCATGTGGGCATGAGTCAATTTTCCGGTGGTAGAGCAGGAGATCCTCCAGCTATTGCTTTATCTCATAGTTTGCGTGATTTGGATCTTCCCGTAGGTCGTTTAAAAACTGGTACACCCCCACGCATTGATCGTCGTTCTTTGGATTTTAGTCAAATGACTATCCAACCCGGTGACACCCCTTTACCTGTTTTTTCTTATTTGGGTTCAGTCACGGATCATCCAGAACAAGTGCCTTGTCATATTACGCACACGACTGAAGCCACACATGACATTATCCGTAATAATCTGCATCAATCGCCTATGTATGCGGGTGTCATAGAAGGTGTCGGTCCCCGCTACTGTCCTTCAATTGAAGACAAAGTTGTTCGTTTTGCAGATAAATCATCGCACCAAATTTTTGTCGAGCCTGAAGGTTTGACCACTGAAGAAATTTATCCTAATGGTATTTCTACCAGTCTTCCCTTTGATGTCCAAGTGCAATTTGTGCGAACCATACGAGGTTTTGAAAACGCCCATATCACCCGTCCAGGTTACGCCATTGAATACGATTATTTTGATCCGCGTGGTCTTACTGCCTTCTTGCAAACCAAGTCGATTGATAATTTATTTTTTGCTGGACAAATTAACGGAACCACCGGTTACGAAGAAGCTGCGGCACAAGGCATTATTGCCGGAATGAACGCTGCTCTACAAGTCCAAGAAAAACCCATGTGGAGTCCTCGTCGTGATGAAGCTTACATTGGGGTACTCATTGATGATTTAATCACCTGCGGCACGCAAGAGCCTTATCGCATGTTTACCTCCCGCGCAGAATATCGTTTACTTTTACGTGAAGACAATGCGGATTTACGCTTAACTACCAAAGGACGTGAATTGGGATTAGTCGGTGATGCTCGTTGGCAAAGTTTTAGTGCTAAACGCGAAGCCATAGAATCCACGCAAAACTTACTGCATAATTCCTGGATACGCATAGGTCACCATGAATTATTTAAAGACCAGATGGATAAACCCATGCAACATGATGCGCGGGCCTCTGAGTTTTTAAAACGTCCAGAAATTAATTACCAGCACTTATTATTAGTGAAAGAATTAGGTTTACCCGAATTGCCGCAAGATGTTGCTGAGCAAGTGGAAATTCAAACCAAATATGCTGGCTATATTGAAAGACAACAGCTAGATATCAACAAATTGCGTAATCAAGAAAACACACCTTTACCTGAGCACATCGATTATAAAAAAGTGACAGGCCTCTCTAGCGAAGTCATTCAAAAACTGAATACGATTAAACCTAGAACACTTGCGCAGGCAGGACGAATTTCTGGAGTGACTCCCGCGGCGCTGTCATTGCTTTTAGTGCATTTAAAAAAATATAGTTTTGAAATTATCCATGAATGATCAGGCAAACATTCGCAAGTTGTTAGAAGAAGGCTTGCCTCAATTCATCCAAGGACAATTTGGCGAAGCACTTTTTCAATATTTGCTCTTACTTAATAAATGGAATTCAGCTTATAATCTCACTGCGATTAGAAAACCAGAAGAGATGGTCACTAAACATATTTTTGATAGTTTGGCTATTTTACCATGGGTACAAGGTCAACGTTTGATTGATGTGGGTACTGGCGCTGGATTACCTGGTGTAGTACTTGCGATTGCTAAACCGGATTCTCAGTTTGTTTTATTAGATAGTAATGGTAAGAAAATTCGTTTCTTACAAGAAGTCAAACGACAATTAAGTTTAAATAATATTGAAATTGTACAATCTCGGGTAGAAAACTTTCACCCCGCTTTAGGTTTTGATACAGTTATAAGTAGAGCATTTAGTACTCTCGAACAAATGCTTCATTGGACTCAGCACTTAATCCGCCCAGATGGAATCTGGCTAGCAATGAAGGGCCGTTATCCAGATACTGAACTAGAGACTATTCATCAACCTTATACAGTTGAATCTTATACTGTTGCCGGAATTGATGGTGAACGCTGTTGCGTCCTAATAAAAAATACAATTAAGGAATAACCATGGCGAAAGTCATAGCCATAGCCAATCAAAAAGGTGGAGTTGGCAAAACCACTACAGCCATTAATTTGGCTGCTTCTCTAGCAGCAAATCGACAACAAATCTTATTGATCGATTTAGATCCTCAAGGTAATGCGACTATGGGAAGTGGCGTGGATAAAAATCAATTAGTGCATACGACTAATGATGTTTTATTACACGATTGTCTTGCGCAGCATGCTTGCTTATCCACTTTAAATGGCTACGATTTAATTCCGGGGAATAGTGATTTGACGGTTGCTGAAGTCAGCTTGATGGAGCGCAGTCATCGAGAAACGTTTTTGTTTAAAGCCTTACAACCTATAAAAAATAACTATCAATTTATTTTGATTGATTGCCCACCGGCATTGAATACGCTAACCATCAATGCTTTCGTCGCTGCTGATTCTGTATTGATTCCTATGCAATGCGAATATTATGCTTTAGAAGGTTTAGCGGCTCTGTTATCTACAATTGAACAGGTTAAAGAGTCTGTGAATCCACGGCTTCATCTTGAAGGCGTGTTACGCACTATGTACGATGTTCGCAATCGTTTAAGTTCTGATGTTTCCAAACAACTCTTAGAACATTTTCCATCTAAAGTGTATCGCACGGTAATACCACGTAATGTACGACTGGCAGAAGCACCCAGTCATGGGTTATCCGCTTTACAATATGATAAATCGTCTCCAGGAGCTGCTGCCTATATGGTATTGGCCTCTGAAGTGATTAGCAAACAAACCGTCATCAGCTAACTGGGGTAATTTATGGCAACAAAACGCAGTGGTTTAGGACGTAATTTATCCGCTTTATTGAGTCAATCCAGTACCATGGTATTGGATGAAAGACCGGTAACCAATCCCTTAAAACTTGCTGTAGGTTGTTTACAACCTGGTAAATATCAACCCCGGGGCGAAATGGAAGAAGCGCCTTTAATGGAACTTGCCGACTCCATTAAAAAGCAAGGTTTGTTACAACCTTTATTAGTTCGTGAATTAGATGATGGTCGTTATGAAATCATTGCCGGAGAGCGGCGATGGCGTGCTAGTCAAATGGCGGGGTTAACAGAGGTCCCGGTTATTGTTAAGCAAGTCGATGATGAGACTGCTATGGCTATGGCCTTAGTAGAGAATTTACAACGCGAAGATTTAAATGCTATGGATCAGGCGAGAGCCATGTATCGTCTTACTAATGAGTTTTCGTTAACGCATCAACAAGTCGCAGAGCTCTTATGCAAGTCGCGGACAGCCGTGAGTAATTTTCTACGTTTAATGTCTTTGTCTACTGTAGTTAAAAAAATGCTAGAGCATGGTGATTTGGATATGGGTCATGCACGGGCATTATTAACTTTGGATGAGTTGCAACAAAACCAAGTCGCGCAG
>SCSO01000198.1 GCA_004297865.1 Legionella sp. | reverse complement strand
TACCCGTTGCAGCTCGCGATAACCTTCTTCGTTGTATTTTTCAAGAGCATATTCTTTAAGTAAAAACACTATTCCATCAATAACCCCCGAACTAAGTTTGGAGATTTTCGCGTAGAAATTATCATCAAGAGGGTATTTAGTAATGATGTGGGTATTAACCGCATCAAAAATATTCTTTTTTATCAATGCGACTTTCGCAAAGTTCTGCGGTAAGGTTTTTAGAAATTGTAGGGTACGGCCTAAGGCGTAAAAGGAGTCTAGGGATATTGATTCATCATTACCACTCACCATGAGCGTATAAACGCCGCTATCTTCATGCAAAAGTGCCCGTTTAGGGAAAGCATCGGCAAGTGTGAATAATACACGTGCTCTCATATGGTTCATGGTGGTATCTGTTTCTTTATATAGTTCGGCTCGTTTGTGTAAAGAAGAAAAATGCCCTAGAGCAATAGCTTGGTCATATAATTTTGTGGCTTTTTCTTTATCAGCAGATGAAACTTTTTTCTTATCTATAAGAAATTGATTAGCACGCATATACATGGCTTCAGTACTGTTTAAGGTTATGGCTTTATCTAGTAGTTCTTCTGCGCTTTTTTGATTACGTGGACCTCCACGATTACTCAAATGTAATTTGGCTCGCAACACCATCGCTTCTGGATCATTGGCCAAAACTCCTTGATTATAGAATTCACAGGCTAGTGCATAATTTCCTTTCTCTTCCTCAATCAAGCCACGAATTAGAGGAGGCATTTCCGTGAAGCCCTTATCCAAAGCCTCTTTACATAAAGACAGCGCTTTCTGGCGATCTTGGGGAAAGCCATTACCGTTCCAGAGTATTTTTGCTAAGGCAACTTTTGCCGCGGGTAATTTTTTCGCACAGTCTTCATAAAAACTAGTTGCGGTTTCAAAATCACCTGCTTCCTCAAATAGTTGTGCTCTTTTAAATTTTGCTTCGGTATTATTTTTATTTTGATAAGCTCTATCTAAGAGTTCAATGGCTGCCACTTTATCGCCTTTTTCCAGCAATAGATTGGTCTTCGCTAACATAGCTTTGGAATTACCCTTTGCTATGGCTTGGTCATAATATTGTTCAGCCATAAGTTTATCGCCAGCTTTTTCGTAAAGACGACCGCGTTCATACTGTCCAACAGAAGACCCTAACATAACTGCTCGGTCAAATAAGGCAGTAGCTGCAGCAAGATCCCCATCTTGTTCATACATGATTCCTCTTCCACACATCGCAGCCGTGGAATTGTAGGTGATGGCTAGATCATAAAGATCACTCGCCGTTTTGCGACAGACGGGAGTGCTGTGCGCCCCGGTTACATAAGCTTCAGCTTTCACAACCATAGCCAGAGTGCATTTCGCACTAATAGCCTTTTCGGTCAATGTTACCGCTTTGCGATATTGTTCTGATTTGACAGAATAACCAAGCCACAAAAAGCTAGCTAGGAATAGCCAACTTAATGGGTGATTAAATTCACCAGCTTCAGTAAAATGGGCTATGGCTTGCTTGCTATCGCATTTTTCATGCAGATAAATATGACTCCAACCCGCCAAAAAAAGCACAGACGGATATTCTGGTGAAGTATTACTCGTGCTTTTGAGTAATTCATTCATGATGTTAACAAATTCTGATTTTTGCAGAGGTTGTAATTCTATACTGATAAAAGATTCCATTTTTTCATTTTGCATAAAATAGTCAGCATGGATAAAGTCTTGGATAAACTCGGCGACATTCAAAGGCATTTATTACTCCTGTATATAAATTTTCTATCCAATTACGAAAAAGAATTCTGATCTATTTTCTAATGCAGGTCTACTGCTTTTTGCCGAATTTAAATTCAATATTCACGATAAAGTTATTGCGGTCTCACTTGGAGAGTTTATACTTTATATTTTTAACTCTTTCACAGTGAGTGCTCATGGACTTGAGAATTGATAACACCCCTTTTAAGGCTTTATTCCAACCTTTAGATTTAGGATTTACCCAATTAAAAAATCGTATCTTAATGGGTTCCATGCACACTGGGCTTGAGGAAGACAAAGAAGATTTACGTCGCTTGGCTACCTTTTATCGTGAACGTGCTTTGGGCGGTGCAGGTTTGATTGTTACTGGCGGCTTTGCTCCTAATCGTGCAGGACGTTTAGCGCCTTTTGCAGCGAAATTAACCAATAGCAAAGAACAACATCGTCATGAATTAATGACCCATGCCGTCCATGATGCAGGAGGTAAAATTGCCCTGCAAATTTTACATGCGGGTCGTTATGGTTATCATCCCTTTATCGTGGCACCTAGTCGCATCAAATCACCCATCAGTCCTTTCACTCCTTGGGCTATGAGTAAACGTCGCGTGCTCAAAACGATTGAGCATTTTGCTCGTTGCGCGCGTTTAGCGCAGGCTGCTGGTTATGATGGGGTAGAAATCATGGGTAGCGAAGGGTATTTAATCAATCAATTTATCGTCACGCATACCAATCATCGGCAGGATGAATGGGGTGGCAGCTACGCCAATCGCATTCGTTTTCCCGTTGAAATCGTTCGGCGGGTTCGCGAAGTGGTCGGTGAGAATTTTATTATTATTTATCGTTTATCCATGTTGGATTTAATTCCTGAAGGCAGTAATTGGGAAGAAGTGGTTACGCTTGCAAAAGCGATTGAAGAAGCGGGTGCAACTATCATTAATACCGGAATAGGTTGGCATGAAGCGCGTATTCCGACCATTGCTACTTTAGTACCTGCAGCCGCATTTACTCCTGTGACCCACCATTTAAAACCCGAAGTCAGTATTCCGGTGATTACTTCCAACCGCATTAATACTCCGGAATTGGCTAACCAAATTTTGGAATCAGGCTTTGCGGACATGGTGTCTATGGCTAGGCCTTTCCTTGCTGATTCCCATTTTGTTGAGAAAGCAAAATTAGGTGAGGTCAATGCAATCAATGTTTGTATTTCTTGTAATCAAGCCTGTTTGGATCGAGTCTTTGTCAATAAAACCGCGTCTTGTTTATTAAATCCTCGCGCTTGTAATGAAACAGAATTAGTCTATCAAACGGCTGAGTATCCCAAATCTATTGCTGTAGTAGGTTCTGGTCCTGCCGGTATGGCTTATGCCGCTGTTGCTGCAGAAAGAGGGCATACCGTCACGGTATTTGAAAAAAATAACGCCATTGGTGGCCAATTTAATTTAGCTAAAAAAATTCCAGGCAAAGAAGAGTTCCAATACAGTTTGGATTATTTTAATTACCAATTGAATAAATACAAAGTTACCGTTTTATTAAATACCGAGGCCACGGTTGCAGCCTTACAAGAATTTGATGAAGTGATTTTGGCCACTGGTATTTTACCCAGAGTTCCCAATATCCAAGGGATAGAGCATGACAAAGTCTTAAGCTATATCGATGTGATCACCCAAAGGAAAAAAGTAGGGCAAAAGGTCGCTATCATCGGTGCAGGAGGTATTGGTTTTGATGTGGCTGAGTTCTTAACCCATGAACATCAATCAACTCCTGAGCAATTTTATAATGAATGGGGTATTGATGTAGAAGGCAAACATCGCGGCGGTTTAAAGCCAGCGCAAATTTCGCCTAGTCCGCGCGAAGTCATCTTATTACAACGTAAGAAAGAAAAAATGGGCAAAGGCTTAGGTAAAACCACCGGCTGGATTCATCGTTTAAGTTTGAAGCACAAAAAAGTTAAAATGATGACTGGCGTTAGTTATGATTGCATTGACGATGAAGGTTTGCATTTGCATATCGATGAGAAACCTATGGTATTAGACGTGGATAATATTGTCATTTGTGCAGGACAAACCGAATTAAAAGATCTTTATGAACCTTTAAAAGCCAGTGGAAAATCGGTGCATTTAGTTGGAGGAGCTTATAAGGCTTTAGAATTAGATGCTCGCCACGCCATTGATCAAGCTTGCCGTATGGCTGCTATGGTTTAAAGGCGACGATAGCAACTGGGTCTTTTAATTGCACCTTGCGCAGGTAAACTAACCTCCACCATTCCGCACTCATCGGTGCGGAATAATTCAACGCCTAAAGTATTTAAACTATGGAGGGTTTTTTCATGGGGAAAATGAAAGCGATTAGCAAAACCTAAGGATACAATCGCATAGTGTGGAGCTACTTCTAATAAAAAGCGATAGGATGAAGAGGTTTTACTGCCATGATGTGGTAGAAGTAAAATCTGGGATTTTAATTGTTGACCATAAGTTTTGATCAAATAATCTTCTGCTGCTTGTTCAATATCGCCAGGCAATAACATGGAATAATTTTTAGTACTAATTTGCAGTATGCAAGAAGAGTTATTTTTTCCTTGAAATCTTTTTTTAATGGGTAAAAAACGAAAATATACCCCATCCCATTGCCAAGGGGATTGTTCATGACATTTAAAACCATGGTGATAATAGCGACGATCGTTGACTAGTAATTGCTGAACCGGAAGCGCTTTTTCAATGGATTTTAAACCGCCACGATGGTCTTTATCAGGATGACTAATGACAAGTTTATCGATTTTTTTTACACCCATTTGGGTGTAAAAAGGTAAAATCACCATATTGCCCAAGTCATTCCCTTTGAAAAATTGATCACCGGTATCATACAGCAGCACATGATGACGGGTTTGAATGCTAACCGCTAAACCTTGACCTACATCTAATATTCGAATTAAAGCTGTTTCTGGCGCGATGGAAATTCTCGGTGGGAAAAAAAGCAAACATAACCAGAGAATGCTGATAGGTCTAAATGATTTTCCTGGTAAAAGAATCCATAACAAGCAAGCCCCTAAAAAAGCAATCACTAAAGTCCACGAAGTGATGGGGTGTTGGATATTGATGAACGCGATTTTTTCGCTGAGAGTTAATCCTTGAAATAAAAGTTGGATCAACATTGTTAGCGGTTGGATAAGTAATTGACCTAGTGCTACTGGCACCAGAAACAGTAATAGTGCTAAAGGCACTATAAATAATCCTACCAAAGGAATTGCAAAAGCATTAGCTACAAATCCATTGAGTGAGGCATAAGAATACCAATAAAGACTTAAGGGCATTAAACCCAACAAACAACAAAATTGTAATGCTAAGCTGGCTTTAAAACCCCTTAGTTGCCAGCGTTGTTGTGTCAGTAACAAGCAAGCGACAGCAAGAAAGGAAAAATAAAATCCTTGCATAAAAACGGCATGCGGTTCGAAACAAAGTACACCAAAAAGCGCATAGCGCCAGATTTGCCAAGGACTTAAACGTTGTTTGCCTAAACAATAAAGGGTATAAAAAAAGCAGCCAATTAAGGCTCGTTGCACAGGAGGAGCGAAGCCAGCAATTAAAGAATATACAAAGGCTGTGCCTAATCCCGCGATACTTGCAGGATAAAAAGCAGGTATGCGCAAGCAAAGTAGGGCGCTCCGCGACCAAAGCCATTTCACTAGAGCAAAAATTAACCCAGAAATGAGGGTAATATGTTCACCAGAAATTCCAAACAAATGCGTGGTTCCTGTGCGTCTAAATAATTCCCAATCCTCTTGAGTAATGTGCATACTCAGATTTAAAGTCAGTGCTTCAAGAATACCAGTCACTCGAGAATTAGGACTTAAAGTTTTTAAATAACGGGCAAACTGTTCTCTTAGACCCAGGATATTTTGAGTAGTAGGTGATCTTAATAATTGCGCTCGGTTACTTGTTATATATCCAGTCCAATGAATATGTCGTGCTGCTAAAACATGTTCATAGGGATAACCTCCGGGATTAGCAAAATTACGGGGTTTTTTGAGTTTAACTAAGAATTGCCAATCCTCGTTGGCGTGGAGTTCAACTTTGGGGTTGTACCAAGACAATTGCACCATAGCGCGTGCTGGTTGCGCATTGAAGCGAGAAATTGCAAAAGTGAATTGGGTTTTATTGGGATCTTTGGTGGGAATAGAGCTAATCTTTCCTGCAATCAAAGCCTGCGGAATCACTGGCTGATTCGGTATGCCCGTAGGCTCTATATAATAACGATGACCATAAGCCAACAGCGAACCACTAATAAAAAATAAAAGTGACGCGTAGCGCAGATTAATAAATATTAAAGCGAAGCAGGCTAAGATTAAGCCACCATGATGGGTCAAACCATAGGTTATACCCAGGAAGAAACAAATGATTTCCATTCAATACTTAAGTTGGACTTTCCTTGAGGGGCGATAATAAGGAAAGCCTCAACTTAAGTAAAGAAGAGTTTTAAGGATTCCAGCATTTAGAAGAAGCCACAGCAGAGCTATCCGATGCAGTTTTCACATTGGCCTGGTTAACCGACATTGTGGCACAAGTGGTATCTTTAACCTGAGTACCTAAGGGTGTTGCAGTTAAAGTATAAGTAGTAGCACTTAAGTTAGTTAAGGTAATACTGTAATAACCTTGCGGACTAGTTTGTGGGAAGCTTGGCATGGAAGCGCAAGCAGCATTATAAGAAAAATTTTGTGCATAGCAACGCTCGAGAATGATTTGATCTTGAGACATAGTCGCAAGTGCTTCAGAGCGGCGAGTTTTCAAAATATAATTTTGATAAGAAGGATAAGCAATGGCTGTTAAAATACCTATTACAGCCATCACAATAAGAACTTCCACTAGCGTAAAACCCCAATTCCCTCGTTTAAATGTTTCTTTCATTTTTCATCCTATTGAATTTCCCACCAGCCAATTTTTCTCGGCATGGTATTGGGGTTGTAAATAGTCGACTGCGTTCCGTCCGATTTAGTAATTAATAATACCATATTATTATTTTTATTGGGGCCGACTATCGTAGGAGCGTTGGCATAGCTGGAGCCTAGACCAATACCAACCGCATAACCCCCATTGTATTTATCACTAGTATTAAAGCTACCATCGCCATTAATATCCAAGAAAGCTCTGGGTAAAACCCCACCCGTCATAAAGTTGAGTTCTAAAAGCATAGAGGAGAAGGTGCCTTCGCAAGTAGTTAGTGGGGGCGTGTTAATGGTCGTCAGAAAGGCCCCATTTAAAACATCAGGTGTGGTCACCGTACGTTGCCCAGACACTGGAAGATCAGCAAACCACCCTACTTTAGTATTCCAGTTAATGGCCGTCGAAGTCGCGGTTAGTATCGAAGTAGGTAAGTTCGATACCGCACTGGTTACGTAGTTTAAGTTTTGTTGCTGTAAATTAGCACGCAAATAAGTGGTCGTATTCAGCGGCTTATCCCAAACACCATAAACGGTTTGGGTTTGAGTATCTAATAGATCATTTGAGGTCAATAATCTTCCTGTACCAAACATCACAAAGATACCTTGTTTGCGTGGATAATTAGGATTAAGCGTGATGACTGGAGCCGTAGTAATCGCTTGAAAAGCGCCAGTAGAATCACGAGCTTGAAAGAGCAAGCGTGCTTGCCATGAGCTGGTGTTAGAACTGCTGACATCTACAGCCCAAAGATTACCTTGTAAATCTCCTGCATACACGGTGGAAATAGGAGCACCTTGTAAGCCGTCTCTTTCTCCCAAAGCGACAGAGGATAAACCCTGCGGTAAGGTAGCATCACAAGCTCCGCTCACTGCAGCGCAGAGGTCAATTTCTTTAATCAAAGCACCGGTTTGCGGATTGACGGCATACAAAACAGCCTTATTCGTCGGGCTGTTATAGCCATTACCAAAAAATACCGCAAAAGGTGAGGCGGTTACACTAATTTGACCTATTTGTGGCACGCTGTAACCTAACCCCATGTCGCCATCAGTG
>SCSO01000197.1 GCA_004297865.1 Legionella sp. | reverse complement strand
CACGAAACCCGTATGTAGGTTGGGTCATGACCCAACAAAAAATCTTGCGCGAAGATAAAATGGTTATGTTGGGTCGCGACCCAACCTACGCTTTATTTCGTGCCCGTGCCCGTTTTTGAGTATTGCCTAATATAAAAACCGGGCACAGGCTCGTTATTAAAACCCCCATCTAATGCTCAAAAAATTCCACTACTTTTGCCCCTCAAATTCTGTTATGTTTATTACTAAATCTTCGATATAAAGGACGAAGATTTGCTTTTATTTTGAAATGGAATTCAACGGGTTAGCTAAGGAGATGGCTATGAGTACTCGTACTTTTGATGAGTTTGATATACTAGAAGAGGTTACTGAAGCGGAAGAAATTGTTCCAGAAGCTAGTCCCTCAACAAAATTAGCACGTAGACGAAAAATTGAAGATTTATTTGAAGAAAAACGCCTGAGAGAAGAATTAGAAGACTACGCTTAATACCAAACGAATTTGAGGGCATGAACATCATGCCTTTTTTATTGTGGTGGAAAGTAAAGATCGAAACGTACTGTTTTTCCCGTAATAGTTGCGTCAGCAGCTAACACCCCTTTTACTTTCTGTGGCCATTTAACCACAACTCGTTGCTTTACCCGTGTGCGTGCGCATTGAATTAACTCCAAGACATCCTGATCAGCACCTATCAATTGTTGCAATACCTGCATTTCTTTTTTAACTAAAGCTGATTTGGTTCGCTCAGGATGCATAGGATCAATGTAGATTACATCCGGATAATCTTTTTCGGGCAAAGCTAATAAATAGCTTTTAGAATCTGCATTTTCTAAAGTTAATTTCATATGCTGCGCATCTGCTTCCGTTCTACGTTCTAAAGCATCTGCCAATAAAAGTCCCATAACTGGATGACGCTCTAACATCAACACCTCTGCGCCAAAACTAGCTAAAATAGCAGAGTCCTTTCCCCAGCCTGCCGTGGCATCAATGATCTTCATACCTGGTTGCGGTTTACATGCGCGGATTAATCCTTGTTTTTTACCTTCAGTTTGTCTCTTTTTCCAAGTAGACAAACTAAAATCAGCACTCATTAAAGAGAAATTTGGTAATTTTAGAGCTAGACAGTCATTACTCAAAAATAAGCAATTTATTGCGTCTTGATCTACTGTGAAATGCAAATCCGCAGCCAAAGCCTCCGCTTTAACACGTAATTCAGGAGATGCATAACCTAGAGTATTAATGGAAATCATTGCAAAAGTTCGTCAACGAATTGTGCTAAAGAAGAATAAATAGGAACATCAGGATAAGCTGTGAGCCCTTCCCTATCTGTCATTGGGGATAAAACCATAATTGGTTGAGCTCCAGCTGCTAAAGCCGCTTGAATGTCAGAAAGCCTATCGCCAACAAAATATACTTCTGCTAAAGAACAAGCGAAATGTTTGGCAAGATCCAATAACATACCAGGTTGTGGTTTACGGCAGCGGCAGCCTTCTTCTGGTAAATGCAGACAATAACGAATAGCATCAATTTTTCCACCAGCAGTTTGGACAGCCTTTATTAATTTATGATTAATTTGCGCTAATTCTTCTTCAGTATACAAACCACGAGATACGCCTGATTGATTGGTAGCAATGCCAATTTGATAACCAGCCTGCGACAGACGGGCAATAGCAGCTATACTTCCTGGAATTTCAATAAATTCATCCACCCCTTTGATATAGTGCAAGGAATCTTGATTAATCACCCCGTCTCTATCAAGTAAAATAATCTTGGTCATATCTGCAATATGGAAATATCAGCAACACCTTGCAAGAGTTGTTGTAAGCGTTGCAAAAGTCCTAAACGATTTTTTTTCACAGCCTCATCATCTACCATAACCATTACTTGTTCGAAGAAAACATCTACAGGCTCCTTTAAGCTAGCTAACTTTTTCAATAAGAGACTATACTCGCCTTCACGATAAAGCGGGTCTACTACATCAGTCATTTGCTTTATAGCTATATAAAGATCTCGCTCTGCCTGATTTTCTAATAATTCCTCATTGATTTCATGTGTTGTTGTTTTGCTTCCGGCATGTTGTAGTAAATTATTTACACGTTTACAAGCAGCCGATAAAGCAGCTGCCTCAGGCAAAGTAATAAAATCTTTTAAGGCATTTAAGCGTTTATCCATATCAAATAGCCATTCGTCTTGACGCGCTCGCACTGCTTGCACTAAATCAACGCCTACATTCTGACTTTGATAATAAGCATTTAGTCTATCTAAAATGAAAGGTTTGAGTTCCGCAATCAAAGCTTTATCGACTTTAATTTGATCATTAAAATGACTGGCCCCTTCGTCAATTAAAACACTCAAATGAAGAGGTGCGGGAGTAGCAATCAATAAACGCACGACTGCCAAAGCATGCCGCCTAAGTTTGAAAGGATCTTTCACGCCTGATGGCTTTTGGCCAATCGCAAAAATACCAACTAAAGTATCAATTCGGTCTGCCAAAGATAAAGCTAAACCCAAATTCGATTGAGGTAATTGATCCGCTGCGAAACGCGGCATGTATTGCTCATTCAATGCCACAGCTACGGCAGTATCCTCTCCATCATTTAGCGCATAATAATAGCCCATTAATCCTTGTAATTCTGGAAACTCGCCTACCATGCCTGTCAGTAGATCACATTTACTTAGACTAACTGCGCGATTGGCCTGCTCCGCATCCAACCCTAAATCGGGAATCAAATGCGTCATTAAAGCTTGGACTCGTTGTACTTTGTCCTGCAAACTACCGAGTTTGGTTTGAAAAACCACTTGAGATAGCGCAGGAATATGCTGAGTTAGGGGTTGTTTTTTATCTTGTCTAAAGAAAAACAATGCGTCACTCAAGCGCGCGCGCATCACTTTTTCATTACCTAAAATGACTTGTTTAGCATTGGTGCTACTAATATTAGACACTGCAATAAATTGTGCTAATAAATGGTTTTGTTCATTTTTGAGAGCAAAACATTTCTGATGCGCTTGCATAGACGCAATCAATGCTTCCGCAGGTGCCTCAAGAAACTCCTCTTCAAATTGCGCTAATAAAGCCTGAGGCCATTCCACAATAGAGGTCACCTCGTCTAATAAATCCTCTGGCATGATTGCCTGAGCATTAATAGAGGACTCAATATCTTGTACTTGCTTTTGGATCAATTGACGACGTTTAGCAAAGTCGGCGATAACAAAGGCAGCTTGCATCTGCTCTTCATAAGAACGAGCGGATTTGATTGCGATGTCTTGCGGATGATGAAAACGATGCCCTTTGCTCAATCGACCGGTAGTAACACCGAATATTTCATGAGGAATAACTTCTTCACCAAACAACAGGACTGCCCAATGCACGGGACGGGCAAACTCATCATCACGTTTTCCCCAACGCATGGGTTTTGCTATGGATAAGGCACTTAGTGCCTGAGTGACTAAGGCCGGTAATAATTCCTGAGTACGCTTACCTTCAGTTTGTACTTCAGAGACCATCCATTCGCCTTTATCGGTTTTTAATTGAGTGAGTTCTGCAACCTCAACTCCGCAAGATTTCGCAAAACCTAACAAGGCTGGAGTTGGTTTTCCACTTGCATCAAAAGCAGCAGCTAGTGCTGGTCCGCGTCTAGTCATGGTTTGACTACTTTGTGTTCCTTGTAAGTCAAAAACCGCTAAGGCAATTCGTCTTGGAGTGGCATAAGCTTTGACTTCGCCATAACTTAATTGCGCTTTATCTAGGAGCGCGAGAAAATGTTGCTGAAACTCATTGGCCAAAGCCGCCACTGCCGCAGAAGGCAATTCCTCACAACCTAATTCAAAAATAAAATCACTGACCATTACTCACCTTTTGCCATTGGGAAGCCCAAAGCCTCTCGCGCTTCATAGTATGCTTGCGCCACAGCTCGCGACAATTGCCGAACTCTTAAAATAAAGCGTTGGCGCTCAGTAACCGAGATCGCCTTGCGCGCATCAAGTAGGTTAAATGAATGCGAGGCCTTTATCACCATTTCATAAGCTGGAAGTGGTAATTGCAGTTCAATTAATTTTTGTGCTTCACTTTCATAATAATCGAAGAGTTTGAATGACTGCTCGACATTGGCATGCTCAAAATTATAAGTCGACATTTCCACTTCATTTTGATGAAAGACATCGCCATAGGTAATGATGCCATTGGGTGTTTTGCTCCAGGGCAAATCAAAGAGATTGTCCACATTTAAAATGTACATGGCTAGACGTTCTAGCCCATAAGTTAATTCACCAGTCACTGGTTTGCAGACTAAACCACCCACCTGTTGAAAATAGGTAAATTGTGATACTTCCATACCATTTTGCCAAACTTCCCAACCTAGACCCCAAGCCCCTAAAGTTGGAGATTCCCAATTGTCCTCAACAAAACGAATATCATCGACTAAAGGATCCACTCCTAAAGCCCTTAAAGAATCTAAATACTTATCTTGAATATCTAAAGGTGAAGGTTTAAGTACAACTTGAAATTGATAATAATGCTGTACTCGATTGGGATTTTCACCGTAGCGCCCATCTGTAGGCCGTCTTGAGGGTTGTACATACGCCGCAGACCATGGTTCAGGACCTATCGCTCGTAAAAAGGTAGCCGGATGAAAGGTACCTGCGCCGACTTCCATATCCAAGGGTTGTAAGATCACACAGCCTTGGTTAGCCCAATATTGCTGGAGAGTTAAAATGATATCTTGAAATGTTGTCGGTTTTGTCATGCGGTTCTCAACAATTAGATCTCTGGTCCCGTGAACAAACCACGGGACCTAAGAGGACTATTACTTAATTACCAGCTGCTTTCTTTATCAGCTCTTGGAGAGATTCTTCACTCGCTGCTCCAGGAACAAAAGAAGTATCGGTACCTGCTTTGTATTTACCATCAGGAGTAGAACCAATGATAAAGGCTGGAGTTCCCATGAGGTGTAATTTTTCAGCCAACTGACGGTTAGAATCTAAAATATCAGTAACTTCTTTACTGTCCATGTCTTTTTTCAGTTTTTTCATATCCAAACCAACAGACTTCGCAGTATCCATAATCATTTGCTCATTTAGGCCTTTTTCTAAGCGTAATAAAGCTTCATGCATTTTTTGGTATTTGCCCTGCATACCCGCTGCAAGTGCTGCTCTAGATGCCATTTCTGAGGTTTTACCGAAAATGGGGAATTCTTTATAAACCACACGTAAGCCACCATCTTTCTTCACTAAGCTTGCCATAACCGGTGACATTTTTTTGCAATGGATGCATTGATAGTCAAAGAATTCAACCACCGAAACATTCCCTTTAATATTACCTACTGTAGTTAATTTGCCATCAAACAGAGTCTCAGCATTTTCTTTAATAGCAGATTGCGCTTGCTCTTGCATATTTTGTTGTTGTTTCTTTTGTAGGGCTTGTGACGCTTCAATCAAAACTTCTGGATTATTAACTAAATAATCATGAACAATTTGCTCAATTTCTTTTTTTTGCGCATCGTTAGAAGTGGTGGCCGCTGCATCTGCTGCCATTATGGCAGGTGAAACCAAAGAGGTAGCCAGCGCTCCTGCTGTTAATAAGTTTGTTAATTTCACACAATTCCCCTTAAATTTAATAAAAAATGTACAATAGCGATCGAGTTCTTCGTCAATGGCACCCTAGCATTTGCCTGCGATAAATTCAATATGTAACCGTCAAATTTGCATAAGCCAGCACTAACCATTTCACCCCATGCTCCTGAAATTTAATCTGTACTCGAGTATGCGCTCCTGAACCCTCCACCGCTAAAACCACACCAGTACCAAATTTGGGGTGCTCCACAGATTGGCCCAAAGGAATTGCCGGAGCTGCTGTAATAGCCGGAGCAGTATTTTTCTGGCGGATAACGGGTGGTGTTTGATAACGGGCTTTTACCCGAACTTCGTCTAACAAGGCTTCAGGTAATTCTCGTAAAAAACGGGAAGGTCTGTGGTATTCTTCACGTCCATACAAGCGTCGTACCTCCGCATAGGATAGAATCAATTTTTTCATCGCTCGCGTCATACCGACATAACATAAACGGCGTTCCTCTTCTAACCGCCCAGGTTCTTCCAATGATTGTCTTCCAGGAAAAACCCCCTCTTCCATGCCGACTAAAAAGACCATGGGAAACTCCAAACCTTTAGCCGAGTGTAAGGTCATCAGGTGCACATAACGTTCATGTTCTGCCGCTTGCATCTCCCCAGCCTCCAAGGAAGCATGAGCCAAGAAAGCATTGACTAAAGGTAACTCGTCTTCGACATCTTGTTCATATCGAAATTGTTTAGCTGCATTCACTAATTCTTGTAAGTTATCCAAACGCGATTCGGATTTATCCCCTTTAATTTTACCAAAATGCTCATGTAAACCACTGAGTTTTATTACCTCATTTAATTGCTCATCTAACTCCATATAAGCCGTTTTTTGCTGCAATTGCTCAATTAAATAAATAAATTTTACCAAAGCAGTCGCCGCTCGTTGCGCCATCTCTCCAGATTCCAACAAGGTTTTAGCTGCAGCCCACAAAGAACATTCATGAGCCCTGGCATGATGACGGAGATCATCTAAAGTTTTTTCACCAATGCCTCTAGCGGGGAAATTCACTACACGATCAAAAGCGGTATCATCGTTGGGATTGACCAATAAGCGCAAATAAGCCAAAGCATCCTTAATTTCTGCGCGATCAAAAAAGCGTACGCCCCCATAGATTCTATACGCTATTCCTTGCCGCAATAAGGCTTCTTCAATCACCCGAGATTGGGCATTAGAACGATATAAGATGGCAATTTCATCCGCACTATACCCTTGATTAATTTCCATCATAATACGTTCACTGACGTAACGAGCTTCATCTAACTCATTAAAGGCGCTGTACACCAAAATTTTTTCACCAGCACCCCCGGCAGTCCATAGTTCTTTGCCCATACGTTGATTATTATTCGTAATCAACGCATTGGCTGCCTCAAGAATGGTAGCCGTTGAACGATAATTTTGTTCAAGGCGAATAATAACGGTGTCTTTAAAGTCCTTAGGAAATTGTTGAATGTTTTCTACCTTAGCTCCGCGCCAACCGTAAATGGACTGGTCATCATCTCCCACCGCCAGAACGGCAGTATGCTCACCTGCTAACAATTTAATCCAGGCATATTGAATCGTATTAGTATCCTGGAACTCATCAACTAAGATCGCTTGAAAACGTTGGCGATAATGCTCCAAAATCTCTGGATTATCTCTAAAGAGTTCATGAGTTCTTAAAATCAACTCTGCAAAATCAATAACACCAGCTGTCTGACAGGCTTGTTCATAGGCTTTGTAGATAGCGACTAATGTTTTAGTTGGGCCATAGCTTAGGGCATTGATATGTTCTGGACGTATTCCTTCATCTTTGCGACCATTAATAAAAGATTGAGCTTGTTTCACTGGCCATTGATCCGGATCTAAATTTAAAGCAGCTAACACTCGCTTAATCATGCGGGTTTGATCATCAGAATCTAAGATATGGAAATGCTCAGGTAATTTCGCTTCTTTAAAATGTCGTCTTAGCAAGCGATGGCAAAGGCCATGGAAAGTTCCTACCCACAAACCTGTCATTGGAGTAGCTAGCAACTGACTCAAACGCTCTTTCATTTCTCCCGCTGCTTTATTGGTAAAGGTCACTGCCAAAATCGCATGGGGTGAGAGATGAAATTCATTAATTAACCAAGCGACTCGATTCACCAAGACATGGGTTTTACCGCTGCCTGCGCCTGCAAGAATTAACGTATTCCCTAAACGAGAAGTGACCGCCTCATGTTGCCTTTCATTAAGTCCCTTAAGCGTTGTTTTGGTCATAGATTAATTCCTAGAAAAAACGAAAGATGCATTATCTTCAATTTAGGACTTAAAGACAAACTTACTCTTAGAGATTTATTGTCGATGAGGTCCGCGATGCGAATGGTACATACTTAAACGACCGTAGCCGTAATACGGGCTAGGGTAATGACAGGGTAAAAATTCCTTAACTTAATGCCATTCACCTTAGGGTCCAATATCAATAAGTTATTTATGCTCTTGCTTTCATTTCTTTCCCAGCGCAAAATAACTGCTTTTATTATTAAAGGATTAATATGCACTCCCTTTATCCAGCAATTAAGCCCTATAAGCAAGACGAATTTCGCGTTGATGATATCCATCAACTTTACGTGGAAGAAACAGGTAATCCCGACGGTATTCCAGTCATTGTTTTACACGCTGGTCCAGGCATAGGCTCAGATCCTCATTTGCGTCGTTTTTTTGATCCGCAACTCTACCGTATCGTGATGTTTGATCAACGCGGTTGTGGTAAATCTACCCCCCATTTGGAAACCAAAAATAACACCACTGATCTTTTACTCGATGACATCGATGCCCTACGCGATCATTTAGGCATCAAGGATTTTGTTTTGTTTGGTGGCGGCTGGGGTTCTTTATTAGCTTTACTCTACGCGCAAAAATTTCCGCAACAAATTAAGGGTCTGCTCTTACATCAAATATTTTTAGGAAGGGAAAAGGATATTCACTGGTTTTATAAACATGGCGCAAGTTTGGTTTATCCGGATTATTGGGAAGAATTTATTAGCATAGTGCCTCCGGAAAATTTGGATAATATTCCCCAATATTATGCCGACTGCCTGCAAGGTCCTAATGAATTAGCCCGCATGTCCGCAGCAAAAAATTGGGCTTTATGGCAAGCGCGATGCAGCAGTTTGCAACCGCATTTGTATGTCATTGATCAATTCAGTGATCCTCATTTTGCCCTAGCCTTATCTACTTTAGAGTCGCATTTCATCAACAATCGCTATTTCATTCAAGAAAATCAGGTAATGGAAAACATTCATAAGTTAAGACATATTCCTACTTATATAGTTCACGGTCGTTTTGACTTAGTCACCCCTTTAGACTCAGCCTGGGAATTACATAAAGTCATCCCCTCTTCCAATTTGCGTATTGTACGTGATGCAGGGCATTCCGACCGCGAGTCAGGAATTATTGATGCATTGATTTATGCGACTAAGGATATTTCTAAACAAGGTTTAGATGCTGGTTAGTTTTAATAGGCAAGATACTCAAACTGGTGTAACATCAATTTAAGTTTCTAAGGATTAGAAAATCATGCGCTTAAAGTTAGTTTATGTAGGGATATTAAGTACATTATTACTCGGCGGTTGCCATAAAGGTACCAATCCAGATGATCCTTTTGAGCCTTTTAACCGTAAGGTTCATAGTTTTAACATGACCGTCGATTCAGTCATTCTTAAACCACCTGCTAAATTATATAAAGCGATTGTTCCCGGACCTGTACGTAAATCGGTTAATAATTTTTATACTAACTTAGACATGATTCCCACTGTAGGTAACGATATTCTCCAAGCTGAAGGCAAATGGGCGATTAAAGACACCTGGCGCTTTTTCATCAACTCGACCCTAGGGGTAGCAGGTTTATTCGATGTAGCCTCTAAATTTGGCTTACCCCCCCATTCTAATGATTTAGGACTTACTTTTGCCAAATGGGGTGATAAAAAATCGCCCTATCTCGTCATTCCATTGTTAGGCCCTAGTACTTTAAGAGATGGGACTGGTTGGTTATTCCAATTTGCCCTTTATAGCCCCTATGTTTATATTAACAATGATAACGTCATTTATGGCTTATTAGCCTTAAGATACATAGACTTACGCTCACAGATGTTCGATGCTGAGCGCATGATGGAAGAGGCCTTAGATAAATATGCCTTCGTTAGAGATGCTTATTTACAGCATAGAAACTACCTAATTAATGGGACAGAGCAAGACAATGGCTCGCTCTATGTTGACGATAAAAAGGCAGATGAACAAGCCGCAGCGCAGCAACCTGCTGGTATAGATTACGTGGATGAATAAAGCTATTACCCCCCTATTTTACTGGCTGAGTTAGCTCAGCCAGCCTTAATTTTGTACTTTCCAACCCAATTTACGGCAATAGTCTATACTTATTATCGAGAAAACAATTAGTTAACTGGCAGAAAACCGGATATTTTTCTGGCGCTTAAGTAAGTGCCATTATTAGGATCAGGGACGATATGACCGATAAAATTCGTCATCACACAATAACCAATATTTTAGGGGTATTCTGCTTACTCTTAGGATTACTAGTGCTTATCGGTTGGCTAAATCATTGGATTTTTTTGATCCAAATTCATCCTCGATTCAGCCCCATGCAATTCAATACAGCCTTGTGCTTTGTGCTAAGCGGTATTGCTTTAATCCTATTAAATAATAATCTTAACAAATGGAGCTACATACCCATCGCTTTAGTAATAATCATGGCAGGCACCACCTTAATAGAATATACCTTTAACCTTAATCTGGGCATTGATCAGCTCTTTATTCAGGCTTACCTCACCAATACGCCCAAGTACCCCGGACGAATGGCCCCTAACACGACTATGGGATTTATTTTTATAGCAGTTACCCTATTTATGATGAGTTATTCTTATTCTCCACGTTACGCCTGGATTTATTTATTTAATAGCTTTCTTATCATAAGCCTCGGTTTTTTAACCTTTATAGGCTATTTTACCGACTACACCCTGCATTATGGGATAGGACAATGGATAAAAATCGCCTTGCATACCGCAATAGGTCTTATAATTTTGGGGTTTGCTATCATTTGTTATGTGTATTCGAAAAATAAAAACAATTACCTTCCTTTAGCCCCGCTATTTATCACTTTTATTATATTTAATACTGTGTTTATGGGATGGCAATCCATAAAAAGGAATCAGGAAAACTATTTTAATATTCTTTTGAACATCAAAATCAACAGTATTGGTGATATTATCACGGCGCATATGCAAGAACGCGTAAGTTCATTTTCCAGAATTACTTATCGTTGGCTTACTAGAGAAAATACGCCTGAAAAAGAATGGCGGGAAGATATACGTCATTATATTCATGATCAACGAGGCTATAGCGCCATTGAATGGATAGATAAAAATTATCGAGTCAACTGGGTAGAGCCCCAAGTGGGTAATGAAGATGCGGAGGAATTTAACCTCGCAAGTTATCCTAAATTACAAGAAATCAGTAAACAGAGTATTGAAGAAGAAAACACGCTACTAAGCTCACCCGTGAATTTAAAACTTAATGAACAAAGGGTACTTCTCTTTAGTCCTATTTTAAAACAAGACACCTTTTATGGCTTCATGTTAGGCATCATTAATCCACAAATAATGTTAGGTCACATTATTGATCAAACCGATTTTA
>SCSO01000196.1 GCA_004297865.1 Legionella sp. | reverse complement strand
CGATTCCGCGCATCGGCATAGTAGAATCAATGGGTTACGTAAAATTTGCCATTTGAAATTAGTTGCGTGTCGAACATGTGTCGAATCTTCAATAAGTCAAATACCTTGTAAAAAATTAAAAGGAAGAAGATGACTACGATTATTTATAGTTATAACTCTACCTCAAGTTCTTCAGCTGTAATCGAAGATATTGAATTTAGTAGAACCTCATCCACAAGAAGGTTGATTCGGCCGACGATTATCGAGAATAAAGAGCAGCCTGATGCCAGTGTCAAAATTGAAATTATTCATCAAAGAGCCGAAAAAGGAATTTTTGAAGATATTTCGACCGAAAAACTTTCTCAATACAAGGCTAAAGAAATCGGTAAATTAATTTTAAACAGTGAAGAGACTAGATCTCTTTTCAATCATCTTTGCAATCTGTACTTACTCCACAAAGAAAATGGGGTGCCAATTGGTAGCCGTAATTTTGAATTTGATGATGACAGTAAATTGATGCGAATAGACTCAGAAAGAGCTGCAATTATTGAAACACTTATTCAACAGGGATATTCCAAAGAAGTATGGGAAAAACTAGTCGAAAACTCACCTGATTTAGCAACTAAACTTAGTTTAGCACGTATATACCAAACTCGGATCACTGCATTAGAGCAATTTGAAACAATGCTACTGTGTAATCATAGCGAGCAAGATTGGCAAACTTTTTTTGAAAAGAATAATTGGATATTCGGTTATGGTTTGAATTATAAAATTTTAAAAACAGTTACAGAGCAGCCTCATTATGGAGGTGTCGCAATTGAAGGTGTTGGGGCTAATAAAGGAGATTTCTTAAGCGCTACACAAGGATATCTTAAATTTACTGTTTTAGTTGAAATAAAGAGATCAGATACTAAGTTATTAGAATTAAAAGAATATAGAAATGATGTGGTATTGCCAAGTGAAGATCTAATAGGTGGGGTGTCTCAATTAAGGATGAATGGTAGAACTTGGGAACAGCAAGGTGCTCAATCACCCAAAAATAGAGACTTGCTTGAAGAAAACTCAACTTACACAATTCAACCACGAAAAATTTTAGTTATTGGTAATACTAATGAGCTAAATAATCGCGTAAAGCGTGAAAATTTTGAATTATTTCGTCGAGGTCAAAGTGATATTGAGATCTTAACTTTTGATGAGCTATTACATAGGGCACAATTCATAACTGATCATACTCAGGAAATCACTGAAAAGGTTGGGTCAAACAACACACCTAATAGTTGAGCTAAATATGAACAAAAAATATTTCGTTTAAAACTGACCCCTCATCCAAAATATAGAAACTATGCAGTAAATAAGGAGTAGTATTGCTATTGTTGTAAGATAACAATCACTTCCAAAGATAAATATTGCGACGAAATAAATACCTAGGAAGCAAAAAAGTAGGCTAATAGTGCCTAATGGGTGACTCTCTAGGTTTTTATCTGCAAACTGAATCAGCTTATGTGTTTGATTAAATATTGACCATTTGTTATCATGTTCGGCATGGTTTACTTCACTTAAATTTGATTATGAGAAAAATACTTGTTTTTGTTACTGCTTTATTTGTAAGCTTTGCTATTAACGCATCAGGAGAAACCGTCTGCCCATCTACACTTAGTTGTGATTATGAGTCAGGTGTATGTGATAAGCCCTTAAAGTGGGTTTTAGATACTGGTGGTGCGACTGAAGATTTTTTAGGTCAAAATCCTGTTGGTTTATCAAAAATAATGGGTTACAAAGAAGGTTCCTCTAGTGATCCATACCCATATAGCATTCGATGCTACTACTCTTATGGCAGTCACTCAGTAATTTCTATTTACACTTATGTAAAAGAATTAACAGGGTCTAATTGGGTATTTTCTGGATTTGGTAAAAATAAAGCTGAATGCTTAGATGCTACAGATCCAACTACATGCGTTGGTTCCAGTCAGGCTAATGTAAATATTGACCAAAAACCATATTTACCTCAAACATATGAGACAGTGCCTTTAACAACGGCATCTTCCTGCAATAACTCATGCAAGCGAAAAAATATCAGGGTACGTGGAAATTCAACACATTTCTATTGCTTGCCTAGATCGGAATCTCCATCTGGTTGGGGTTGGGTTACAGAGGGAAATCCGCAAGCAGCGCTTCCATTATGTGAATGCCATTCTGTAAGTAGACCCGACGGATATTCTGTTTCTTGCTCATAGTGATTGAATCAAAGGATAATCAATTATCGAATGGAAGTTTTAGTGGCACTCCAGTGGCACGAGATAACAAGAAATCATCGTTTACGGCAACAAACAACAGTCAACGATTTTATCTAATTAATTGATTATATTATCGTTATTTGTCATGTGTGATTGTCATCAATAGCACGATCGGGGATTCGTAATCAGAAGGTCTGCGGTTCGATTCAGCGCAGCGGCATTGTAAAATCAATGAGTTACAGAATTTCTCGATGCTATTCTGGGTGTTCTGGGACATTTTTGGGACACTACCTTGCAATAAAGTGTCTTATCAAAAGTCGTCATCATTATCTTCTACTTGTTTCCAGTCAATTGCCGAGCCCGGATCAAAAAAAGCGATCTTCTTACCATTATTCCATCCCAAAGATGATATCCATTCAATTAAATCTTTATCGTCATTATCATAAATCCCAAAGTATATAGAATCGAAACTACTCTGCTTAATTCGGTGGTAAATGTGCGCATCAGCATGGATATTAAGTGATGTTCCTAAAATAAATAGGCTCCCATTTGTATTTTTCATTTTTTTATAGCAGTGACTTAGATAGGAGTTTTCTAGTATCTTTTTCTTCTTGCTCTCATGCTTCCCTTCCATGATAGTAAGGGGATATTTACCATTCAAAATATGTTTTGTAATTTTATTTGTTATATTGTCATATTCTTCAGCTCTTATTTTAAATAAATTTGTAAGAGAAAAAAAATGCAACGCACCATGAAGATAAAAGATATTTTGACTGTTCAAGCATTGCTCGTTTATTCCCCAACCCCAGCTAGTGAACCCATCATCAAATTTAAAATTACTAGCTCCGACTCGCTCCCTCTTTCTCATTAGCAACCAATACAAAAGTAGATCGTAATTGATAGTAAAAATATAATCAAAATTGAACAAGAGATCCCCTGCTTTAGAGTATGTATCATCCTTTATATTTTGTGCCAAACCCTGATGAGTATAGTTAATGGCATGAACGAAAGACTTTTTTGCAGAATCTTTATCATCTTTGATTTTTTGCGCCAATTGGTTGCAGACAATGTTAGTACAACCACTTTTTGAATATGACCTTATCACTATTTCTGCAACCTCCAAGTGAGCTATGACTTTTTCAAAATCAACAGTTTCTAAGTCTGTAAAAATATTCATTAGCTCGTCTGGAAGTTGGTGCTTTTCTAATTTTTCATTAGTGTTTGCTAACTCAAGCAAATCTTCATACCCAAACCTTGTAGAGATACTTTTACTAAAACCATTTCCAAGAAATAATGATCTGCACTTTTTATCTGATTCGGCGAGTGCCTCACTAAATGACAAAACATTCCTTTTATCCATAATTTTATCTCCACTTTACTGGTTAATTATAGATCAATTTGATGGGTTTTTTTTCTTAAGGAAGAATTTTAATTAATAAATTGTCCCAGGAATGTCCCAGAATATTTATTTGTTATATTAATTTATTGATTTTGTTGGGAATAAAATTTTTGACCTAGTGATTTAGTATCAATTGGGTGGTGTCAGAACTTAGTTTTAAAAAGTTAATTTACTCATCAAATGGCGTTAAAAATATACTATGAAATCTTA
>SCSO01000016.1 GCA_004297865.1 Legionella sp. | reverse complement strand
CTCACCACAACAACATCACCTAATTCTTTAGCAATTAACGCACGACCGATGGGAGAGCTGTAAGAAATTTTATTGAATTTAATATCTGCCTCGTCTTCACCTACAATTTGATAGGTTAATTCTGCATCGGTAGCTACATTACAAATAGTCACTGTTGCCCCAAAAACTACTTTTCCATTATTGGGAATCTTAGAAATATCGACTATTTGCGCATTAGATAATTTCGCTTCAATTTCTTGAATACGACCTTCATTAAAACTCTGTTGCTCCCGCGCAGCGTGATATTCAGCATTTTCTTTCAAATCACCATGTGCTCGCGCCTCTGATATCGCTTCGACAATGCTTGGGCGTAAAACAAATTTCAAATGATTTAATTCCTTTTTGAGCGCTTCAGCACCTTGGACTGTCATTGGATGTTTACTCATTTCTACCTCTAATGTAAATCTTGTAATCTTGTGACTGTTTCACGGTCTTCGTACTTCATTGCCAAGCATGCTGCCTCGGCTCCTGACAGGGTCGTAGTATAACTGACCTTGTGCTGTAATGCATTCCGTCGAATAGCGAAGGAATCAGCAATAGCTTTTTTGCCTTCAGTGGTATTTACAATAAAGTCAATTTCATTGTTTTTGATGTAATCCAAGACATGTGGTCTGCCCTCAGCCACTTTAAATACACGCCGACAATCCACGCCTGCGGCTTGTAAAGCTAAAGCCGTTCCGCGAGTAGCGATGATTTCAAACCCTAATTCAATTAAACGTTTGGCAATTTCACCGACACGTGTTTTATCCGCATCACGCACTGAGACGAAAGCCTTACGTCGTTTAGCAATATGCGAGCTAGCACCTATTTGAGCTTTGGCATACGCTTGACCAAAACGTTTCGCAATACCCATCACTTCACCGGTGGATTTCATTTCTGGACCTAAAATGGAATCGACTCCAGCAAATTTGATGAAGGGAAACACTGGTAACTTAATTGAATAGAACGAGGGCATAGGCTGACTGTGAGTAAGCCCCTGCTCTTTTAAACTCACCCCTATTTTACAAAGGGCAGCAATTTTTGCTAAGGGTAAACCGGTGGCTTTGGAAACAAAGGGTACCGTTCGCGAAGCCCGAGGGTTCACCTCCAATACGAAGATGTCATCCGCTTGAATAGCAAATTGAGCATTAATCAAACCAACCACACCTAGCTTCAACGCCATTTGGCGCATTTGTTCCATTAAATCCTGTTGTACCACCACACTCAAACTAAAGGGAGGCAAAGTGCAAGCTGAATCACCTGAATGAATTCCCGCTTGTTCGATGTGCTCCATAATGGCGCCAATCAACACGTCTTTACCATCACAAACGGCATCAATATCCACTTCTATCGCATCATTTAAAAATTTGTCTAAAAGGACTGGGGAATCATTGGAAACCTCAACAGCATAAGATAAATAATGACGTAAATCGTCTTCTTGATAGACAATTTCCATAGCTCGACCACCCAAAACGTAAGACGGACGAACCACTAGGGGATAACCGATTTGATTAGCTAAAGCGATAGCTTCCTCTTCGCTGCGTACTGTACCGTTGGCGGGTTGATGTAACTTCAGTTCTTGCACTAATTTTTGGAAGCGCTCACGATCTTCTGCCATATCAATAGCATTGGGCGAAGTCCCAATAATGTTGACCCCGTTAGCCTCCAAGTCACGCGCCAATTTTAATGGGGTTTGCCCACCATAATGCACTATAACTCCATGGGGTTTCTCGACCTCAACTATAGACAGTACGTCTTCTAAAGTGACTGGTTCAAAATAAAGTCGATCGGAAGTATCAAAATCGGTCGAAACCGTTTCAGGGTTACAGTTCACCATGATGGTTTGATAACCCGCCTCCCGCAAAGCCATAGCGGCGTGCACACAACAATAATCAAATTCAATACCTTGCCCGATGCGGTTAGGGCCACCGCCTAGAATAATAATTTTTTTCTGGTTCGTTTCTGGTCTTGCTTCACATTCTGTTGCATAACAAGAATATAAATAAGCCGTATCGCTGGGAAACTCTCCCGCACAGGAATCAATGCGTTTATACACTGGCAATACACCTATTTCGAGGCGCCGGGCACGAACCTGAGCTTCGCTGCAATAGAGCAATTTAGCCAGATAAGCATCCGCAAAGCCTCGTCGTTTTAATAAACGTAAGGTGACGGCATCTAATTCATGAACTGATTTCCCAAAGACTGTGCGCTCTAGCTCCACCAATTCTTCAATTTGTGCTAAAAACCAAGGGTCAATGCGACTTTCTAAATGAATTTCTTCTAAAGTTAAATTCTGCCGAAAAGCATCAGCGATGTACCATAATCTATCGGGAGTAGGCTCGCGTAGGTGTCCACGCAAATGAGCAATATCCCCTTTTTGAAAGAGTGGTTGCAACCCACAACGTCCGATCTCCAAGCCACGAATCGCTTTTTGTAAGGACTCCTGGAAATTAGCCCCAATGGCCATCACCTCACCTACGGACTTCATTTGCGTAGTCAGCGTCGTTGAAGTCTGCGGGAATTTATCAAAATTAAATCGAGGGATTTTGGTGACCACGTAATCGATACTAGGTTCGAAAGCAGCAGGTGTTACGCCACCAGTAATTTCATTTTTTAATTCATCTAAAGTGTAGCCTATCGCTAATTTTGCAGCCACTTTCGCAATGGGAAAACCGGTGGCTTTAGACGCTAAAGCGGAACTACGAGAAACTCGCGGGTTCATTTCCACCACTAGCATACGCCCATCTTCGGGGTTGATAGCAAACTGTACGTTGGAACCCCCAGTATCAACACCCACCGCTCTTAACACTTTAATCGCGGCATCACGCATGCGTTGGTATTCTTTATCCGTTAAGGTTTGAGCAGGAGCCACGGTAATGGAATCTCCCGTATGCACCCCCATGGGATCAATATTTTCTATGGTGCAGACAATGATGCAATTATCATTCTTATCGCGCACCACTTCCATTTCAAATTCTTTCCACCCCAAAACCGACTCATCAATTAAGAGCTCGCGAGTAGGTGATAACTCTAATCCTCGGGTACAAATTTCTTCAAATTCTTCCCGGTTGTAAGCAATTCCTCCGCCACTACCTCCCATGGTAAAAGAAGGACGAATAATAGCAGGAAAGCCTAAACGAGCTTGGACTTGAATAGCCTCTTCCAGACTATGGGCAATAGCTGAACGGGGCATGTCCAAACCAATT
>SCSO01000195.1 GCA_004297865.1 Legionella sp. | reverse complement strand
CTGAGGTTTGATATCTCTAAAGGCCATAATTTCGTCGTCTTCGAATACTACCGTCGCGGGAATTTCCTTTGTAGCGATTTTACAAAACAAGCAATTCATAAGCAATCCTCTTAAGAAATACCGGACCCAAAGGGATATTATACAGTTCTTGACCTAGTTGCGACAGCTTGTCTTTGCCTTTTGGCGCGTTTTTTCGCATAATAACGCTTTTTATCAGTTAAAGGGTGCATAAATGAGTTTAATGGAAATTAAGAGTGGACGTGATGTTCCAAATGAAATCAATGTAATTATTGAGATTCCAATGCACGGCGAACCAGTAAAGTATGAGGTGGATAAGGAAACTGGTGCTTTGTTTGTTGATCGTTTTATGACCACCGCTATGTTTTATCCAACCAATTATGGCTATATACCCAATACACTCTCTGAAGATGGTGATCCAGTTGACGTCTTAGTAGTGACCCCAGTTCCTTTAATCAGTGGTGCAGTCATTCCTTGCCGAGTTGTCGGCATGTTGAAAATGACGGATGAGTCTGGAGTAGACGCAAAATTATTGGCCGTCCCTACGACTAAACTTAGTAAAATGTATCAAAACATCACTTCCTATAAAGATATGCCCCAACATCTTTTATTGTCTTTAGAACACTTTTTTAGCCATTATAAAGATTTAGAAGAAGGCAAATGGGTAAAAGTTGATGGCTGGGTTGGTGCTGATGAGGCGCGCAAAGAAATTTTGGCTAGTGTAGAGCGTTTTAAACAAAGTAAATAAGCTTGTGGGGTTGTAGCTTGTATTAGACGAAGTCGTAATACAGGCTACCTTCTTTTGCTTTCATGTACCCATAGTCCTTCCCTAACTTTTATGATACTTTATCCTTAGAAAATAAGCTTAAGGAACCTTCGTGCAACTCCCTGTGACAACTCTGTTGATCATACTCGTTCTACTAGTATTACTCGCCGCATTCTTTGCTGCCACCGAAATTGGCATGATGTCGGTTAACCGATATAAATTAAAATATTTGGTAAAAAAACACCACAAACAAGCCATACGAGTTAGTCAATTACTTGCTCGCCCAGATCGCTTATTAAGTGTGGTATTGATAGGCAATACCTTAGCAAACATTCTGGGTTCCATGATTGCAACCTTAATAGGTCAAAAACTCTATGGAGATGTAGGTGTTGTTATTGCCACCCTATTATTAACGGCAATTATTCTAATCTTTGGGGAAATGACGCCCAAAACTTTAGCGGCAATCTACCCACAACAAGTCGCTTTTCTTACCTCACTTCCCTTAAAAGTATTTCAATGGCTTTTTGCCCCTTTGGTTTATGCGATTAGCTTTATATCTAATGGGATTTTGCGCTTATTTGGTATTTCTCTTAGTAAAATTCAAAAAGACGCTTTAACCGGAGAAGAATTACGTTCTGTTGTGCATGAAGCAGGTGGATTAATGCCTATAGAACATAAAAGCATGTTGATCAGTCTTTTGGATTTAGAGCAGGCAACGGTAGAAGATATTATGATTCCTAAGGCCGATATTGTAGGCATCGAACTGGATCAACCATGGTCGCAATTATTAGAGCAACTAGAAACAGCACAACATACGCGACTTCCTTTATTTAGAGGATCTATTGATAATTTAGTAGGCATGATTCACATGCGGGATATTCTTAATCTGGCATTAGAAGAAAAGTTAAATTTAGATAGTTTATTAGCCTCAGCCGATGCCCCCTACTATATTCCGGAAGCAACGCCATTAAATATCCAAATATTAAATTTCCGTAAAATGAAAAGACGAAGTTGTTTTGTCGTCGATGAATATGGGGATATTTTGGGCTTAGTGACTATGGAGGATATTCTCGAAGAGATTGTCGGCGAATTTACAACCGACATAGCCGATCTTAGTCGGGATATCACCCCGCAAGATGATGGTTCCGTCATTGTTGATGCAAGTTTAACCTTGCGTAATTTAAATCGCATGATGGGTTGGCATTTGCCCTTAATCGGTCCTAGGACTTTAAGTGGCTTAATTATTGAACATCTAGGTTATATCCCACCTGCGGAATCCTGTTTGATGATTGATCAATACGAAATTGAAATTTTGAAAGTCGGCGATAACACTATCAAAGGGGTCCGTATGCTCAAACAATTGAAGCGCAAATAAAAGTTACTCTTTTTCTTTAATACGAATCACTTTGGAGGTAAACATATAACCTCCATTCCTAATCGTTTTAATGAGCTGCGGTTTTTTGGCATCCACTTCTATTTTTTGACGTAAACGACTAATTTGTACATCGATTCTACGATCAAAAGGACTTAAGTCACTATTTTTAGTCAATTGCAATAATAATTCCCTATCGAGAATTTGTTGCGATTTTTGCACAAAAATAAATAAGAGTTCATATTCACCACTACTGAGATGTTGTTCCTGATGATTTAAATCAAACAGACGTCTTGCAGAAGGGATTAATTTCCAATTGGCGAAATGGAATATTTCCCTAGTCTGATTTATTTTTTGTTGTGTGCGATCTACGCGTCGACGGATGGCGTTAATGCGGGCGTGGAGTTCTCGCGGATAAAGTGGCTGACAAATAAAATCATCTGCGCCCCTTTCCAGAACATGAATGCATAAGTCTTCATCGGGGGTATCGTGGATAATGATTATAGGAGTAGCATAAGTATTATACATGTGTTGAATGAGATCCCCATCATTTTTAATCACCGACCAACGAATCAATATGGCTTCAGGAATGCCTGCATCCAGGTTAATAGGGTGAACGAAGCGTTGTTGTTTAATTTCTAAATTAAATTTTAAGAAATAATCAATGAGATCTGCGGCAAGAGGAGCATCATCAATAAAAAGTAAATAGTGGTGATGCAACATCCAACGTTCCTTGCCCAGAATAAAAAAAGAGTGTTTTAATTTTTGCAATTTTAGCGTTGAGTTGCAAGTAGATTCATTCCAACGACTTAATGCAAAAAAAATGACAGCTTCATCTATTCAGTGGTATTGTAAAAGGAAGTGCGAGATGCGCTAAGGCTTTAGGATGAGCCTTGGGGGGTTAAGGATGACTCACAATACGACTATTTTATCTAAATGGTTTGTTACTGATAAGAATCGAGCCAAGGCTAAAATTAAATATGAGCTCGATCAATTAGAAAGTCAGTTGAATCAATTTGCCAAAATTTACCGAAATCTTAAGGAGACGCCGCCGCAAGTCACTAGTTTGTGTGAATTGCTGGCTCATCATTACCTAGAGTACGCCAAGTTAATAAATGATAAAAGCACTCCTGCTATTTTAGATTCCACTGAAGCAATGGATAAACTACATTGGGCCCATCGTTTAGATAAGATTGCTACTTTAAGGATAAACTTAAGCCAAAGTACCACGGATCAAGAAAGCTTAATTTTTTTAGAACAACTGGTAGCACAATACCAGCAGTTCAATACCCTCGCGACTAAACAAAACTCAATTAAAACTTGGGAATCACAACCACTGCTCAATGAGTTAGATAAATTATTTCACGAGGAAAATCTGCAACAATGGTTGGAGATATTAGTTAATTTTTTAAATCGACATCATACAGTGCCTATTGATCTTGGTTTACTATTCCAGCATTGGTCTTTGGAACAACAACAGTTTGTTTTAAAATTATTTTCGGACCCAAAATGGATGGATTTGATCAATGCTATCTTTTTTTACAAACTTTACCCGGATCAATTATTTAAAGAATTTATTCATCCTGAAAAATTGGTCTCATTACGAGCGCGTTTAGGGATATTGCATCGTTTCATTGAAATGTTGCAACAACAATTGCACCATTGTGCCAAACAATACGGACTTAAACCGGGTATAGATTACCTTTTTCATGGCGACGAACTACCTCAAGGAATTATGATTGAAGTGGATGAGTTGTCGCGCGAAATAATTCAGGCTGCAGTAAAAAAAGTTCAAATTCAATTTACCTCTGAAGATGAATTACAAGTCACTCTTGAACGTCTCCATGATTTGGCTTATGCCTACAAATTTTGGTTTAATCCTAATCGTCTTATTGATGCGGTGATGGTATTGCAGCAACGATTAGTTAAAGCCTCTTTACGAGAGCCGAATGCTCTAGAGATATTCCAGCAAGAAATGGTGGCTTTATATAGTCATTTAACCACTACCGAATGCTTAAATTTATATGGGTATTTTGCCAATAATGACAGCCGTTATTTGCTTTATACCTTATATGGGATTATTCAAGGTTCCGTACTGGATTGGTTGCCTCCTTTAACAGAAAGAGAAAAGAAAACGATTCATTCGGTTTTTCAAGCCTTACAATGTGTCATGGAAGCTTTAAGAGACTGCTTAAAAGCCAGACATGTTAACACGGAGCCTTATATTTATGATTTAGGCAAAGAAGTCATCAAAACGGGACGACGAAATCAAGAAGCCGTTTTTCGCATTATTGCAATTTATGGAGATGATGGCGTGACTACCAGTGACCATATTGAAAAATTATTTAGTTTTGTGGAAGAAGCAACTTAACGTGGCCGTAGTGAATGAATAGCAATTGATACCTTACTGGATAGGTAGAGATAAACGAGAACCATAAAACGCTTGTAAGCCTTGTTTTAAATGCTCTGCCTGTGCGGATTTGGCAAAAGCACTGTTTAAATCGTCAGTCCATTCGTTGCTTACTAAATTTTGAATGACCGGGATATAATGCGTATCGTCAGGATAAAGAGCAAGCACCCAATCCCCTTTAATTATTCCATAAAGTTTTTGATTTTTTATGGTGTTGAGCTGCCTTGCATTAAGTTCTAATTCATGGGTTTTGGTATTCACATGATAAAAATCTTTGCCAATGCTCATGGCCTTTTCTTTAGAAATTTCTTGGTTGGGGAACATGCCGCTTTCAATAAAAAAACTGCGCTGAGGTAAGTTGGCTTGCAACAATGAAATACCATCCATTGTGTGTGGTATGGATAGATTTAGAAAAGAAAGAATGCTGGGGGCGATATCAATCAATGCGACACGCGTGGAGATTTGTTGTTGCGGACTAATTAATTTGCCCTTTTGATAAATTTGCCAAGCTAAAATACTTTGGTATTGGTTTGGGCTTAAAATATCCGAACCATGCCCTGCACTTTTATTTAAGACAGTTGCTGTTTTTCTTTTAAAATAATTGGCCAAAACACTGGGGGCCGTACCCTGGTAATTTTTTTTATTAGTCAATCTTGAGTTGGCCGTATATAAAGTTTCTCCATGATCACTCAAAATAATAATCAGGCTATTATCTAAATAATGGTGTTGTTGTAGAAAGGAATATAAGGACGCAAATTGGTGATCGACTTTGGCTAAAGCACTTTGATAAAGTACATCGCGATTTTCCAAACTAAATTCATTATCCACTTGTTGTGCAGACGATTCAGCCCAAGCATAAGGCCAATGGGGTAAAGTAAAATGTACTGCTAAAAATAAAGGTTGTTTTGGTGATTCTTTGATTAAGCTTTGTTCTACCAAGGTATTAAAAGTTTGGGGATAATAAGAAAAAAAGCTGGCACGGTTACTGTAATTGTAAGGAAACCAGCGAGCAGTAAGCGAAAAATTAATGAAAAGATTGCCCAAAGGAAAATCATTGTATGTTCCTAAAATGATCTCCGTTACGCCAAGCTTGGGTCCAACAATGTGTTGAAAACCAAATTCCTGATCTAGGTTGTTAAAGCGTCTATCATCGGTTGCGAATAAAGTGTAATAACCCTGTTCTCTTAATAGCCAAGCAATGCTTGCTTGGCTATTCACTTGGTTTTTAGCAATCAAGTTTTCTTCGGCATGATGATGTTTAACGTACATGCCTGTTAGTATGGAGCACCACGCAGGATAGGTTCTCGCTAAGGGACTAATCGTTTGTGTAAACTGTTGGCTCTTTCGCAGTATTTCAGCGAGCAAGGGCATATTTTTTGAAGTTACACTTTGAGAGCTTAAAGAGTCAATGCCTAGGATAATAATGTTCGGTCGTGTTGGTGCTGACTGATTTTGTCTGTGATCAGTTTGTTGACCCAATAAATAAATCATAGGGCTCGTGATGACTAATACAAACAAACCTGGTTTGGAGAGTAAACTATTTATTAATAGCAAACCTAATAGAATTACAAAAATACTTAAAAGCACCAAGAGCAGCGGTTTGGGTACAGACAGAGAAAAGATTTTACCGAAGAGACTTAATGGAAAATAGTAGGCATTGGCTATGATAAGCGTGAAGGCAGTTAAGAACCAAATGAGCAATTGCCATTGTTGTTCTGAAAATACCGGACTAGATCTTTTTAAAACACCAATCAATAAAATAGTCTGTAGCAAGGACAAAGGTACATAAAGCAGTAATTGCAGAATAATAGCACTTAACAATTCACCATAAACCGCCCATGGCAATGGAATAAGACTAATGAAGTTCCCCGAGTGGGCATAAGTATAGAGCAGTTGTAAGCAAAAAAAACACAGATTAAAAAGACTAAATTGGATAAAGTAAGAAAACGCCTGGCGTTTATTGCTCATGATTCCATTTGCGCTTGACTGTTGATATGCCAATTGTAACTGTAAGTATCGACAGTATTAATATGTTTTAACTGACTGCATAAGGGCTCTTTGGCAAATTGTGATAAATGATAGATGACTGCCTGTTTGGTACCACCAAAATCTTCTTCATACCAATCATACAATTTAGAGAGGATAAGTTTCCCTTCTATGACTTGTACTCCTCTCAATGAATTAATATAAGTTGTCGCGGCCTCATTCAATTGGCGTTCAATTTCTGCGCCAGTATAGGCTTTCCTATTTAAATTCGGAGCACCAATAGTTGCATTATTTAACGCATAATGAGTACGTGGATCATTCCAAATAGGGCGAATAATGCGATTGTCTATATCATCTAAGGACAAAGAAGTATGATTAATGGTGATTAACATGGCACCCCAGGGCCCTACACTAAATAATCCTGGAGAAATATTGACTTCTTGAACGTTACCAATAGGATAATAACTGGCTATGGTTCTTACCGTAAGGGCATTGTATACATTAATCCAGTAGGCTAATTGTTCATTGCGATTATATTCTTCAATATTTATCGCTGCCATGTCTTTGAGATACTGTTTTAAGGCTACGAGATCTTTCGCCTCCAACTTAGCATAATGAATAACATTAATTCCTTCGTCATTAGTGCTTACGTATTTGTCTAAAAAATCATCCCATCCTTTATGGGAAATCACCTTTTGCGATAAGGGATTATTGACTTCCCATTGGGGCCAAAGGCTCTTATGAAACGAAGCATAAGCAAAATTGGTGACTAGGGATAAAAGAATTATCCAAAGATATGATTTCAATGAGGATTTAACAACTTTAGGCATTAATGGCTGCTCTATTACGTAGCGCATTTCCAATAGTTAAGCCATCCAAAAATTCTAATTCGCCTCCGGAGGGTATACCATGCGCTAATTGACTAATATTTACGGATTCATCGCGTAATAACTGATGAATAAAATGGACAGTGGTTTGCCCTTCAATGCTTGGACTCAAAGCAATAATCACTTCTTTAATTTTTTCATCAATAATCAATTGCTTGAGTCGAGGTAAACCAATATCTTCAGGACCTAAACCATCTAGAGGTGATATTTTTCCCATAAGAACAAAATACTTACCCTGAAAAGCATTACTTTGTTCAATGGCGGCAACGTCAGCTGGGCCTTCTACAATACATAGTAGGGAAGAATCACGTAAAGGATTTTGACATAAATTACAGAGAGTTTGTTCACAGTAATTATTGCATCGTTGGCAGTGCTGAATATGATTCATAGCCTGCTCTAAACAAGCAGCGAGGTGTAAACCTCGCTGTCTTTGATGCTGCAGCAGATGGAAAACCATACGCTGCGCTGATTTTGGTCCTACGCCGGGAAGGC
>SCSO01000501.1 GCA_004297865.1 Legionella sp. | reverse complement strand
TCGCGCTGACCGCCGCCTGGCACGACTATCGCGCCGATGCCACACCGCTGGCCTACGGCCGCGAGTGGAATCTGCAGGCGGTGACGCCGCTGCAGGTCGCCGGCATCAAGGGCCTGAGTGCGGGCCTGAAATGGGCGAGCTACGAGGCCGACCGCTTTCCGGTCGCCGCCGGCCAGCCCTACGACAGCACCAAGGCCTGGGCATGGCTGCAGTACCAGCTCTGAGCGCCGGCATCCTCGCCGGCGGCGAAGGCCGCCGGATGGGCGGCGCCGACAAGGGCCTGGTGCTCTACCGGGGCCTGCCGCTGGTGCGCCACGTGCTGGGCGCGCTGGCCGATCAGGCGGCGGAGTGCATCGTCTCGGCCAACCGCAATGTCGATGTCTACGAGGCCTTCGGCGTGCGGGTGGTGCGCGATGTCGCCGGCCGCGGGCCGCTGGCCGGGCTCGCCGCGCTGCTGGCCGCCGCGCGCTACGACTGGCTGCTGTGCGTACCCTGCGATGCACCGCGCCTGCCGCCGCGCCTGGGCGAGCAGCTCTGGCGCGCTGCCGAAGCGGCGGGCGCCGAAGCCGCCCTGCTGTACGACGGCCTGCGCGATCACCCCACCTTCTGCCTCGTGCGCTGCCGGCTCGCTGCCGATGCCGAGACCGCGGCACTCGCCGGTACCGGACTGGGCGACTGGCTGCAACGCCACGGTGCGGTGCGCTGGTCCGGCCCGGCGCCGGTCAACCTCAACAGCGCCGACGACTTCGCGCAGCTGGACGCGCAGACATGACCGGTCCGGCGCCCGCGACCCTGCTCGACGGCCGTGGCCGCATCAAGCGCAAGCTGCGGCTGTCGCTCACCGACCGCTGCAACCTGCGCTGCCACTACTGCATGCCGGAGACACCGCGCTGGCTGCCTCGCGCGAGCCTGATGCAGAACGCCGAGCTGCTGCGCCTGGTGGGGCTGTTCGTGCGCGAGCTGGGCATCCAGGAACTGCGCCTGACCGGCGGCGAGCCACTGCTGCGCCCGGACCTGCCGGAGCTGATGCAGGCGCTGG
>SCSO01000015.1 GCA_004297865.1 Legionella sp. | reverse complement strand
AAATTTTTTCCAGTGTTTCTAAATCTTTTAATGACACACATTCATTCACTTGATGAATGGTGGCATTCACCGGACCAATCTCCACAACTTCTACACCAAATGGAGCAATAAAACGCCCATCTGAAGTTCCGCCACTTGTTGAAAGTTCGGGTTGTAAACCGGTGACTTCAACCACGGCTTTTTTACAACTTTCAAGTAAAGCCCCTTTGTCCGTTAAAAAAGGTTCGCCGTTTAAACGCCAATTAATTTCTGGAGTTAATTGATGGCGTGCAAAAGCTTGAACCACGAGATTTTTTAAAGTCTCATCGGTTTGTTCAGTGGAATAACGAAAATTCAAATGCAGACTTAAATCACCAGGAATGATATTGGTTGCGTGACCGCCTGAATGCAAATAGGTAATTTGCATAGTAGTAGGTGGGAAATAAGCATTACCTTCATCCCATGCTCTACTACTTAATTCAGCTAATACAGGGAGTATTCTATGAATAGGATTATCAGCTAAATGCGGATAAGCCACATGACCTTGTTTACCATGCAACGTGATCTTCGCACCTAAAGAACCACGCCGACCGATTTTAATCACATCTCCAACTTGTGCAGTACTTGATGGTTCGCCCACTATGCAGTAATCAATAAAAATGTCTTGGAGTTCTAATTGATCCATTACATAGGGAGTACCGTGATCATAATCATCACCTTCTTCACCACTGGTGATTAAAAAACCTAAACGTCCTGTGAAAGAAGGATAATTACGTACAAAACGTTTAGCCATATGGAGCATACAAGCTAAGCTTCCTTTCATATCCGCAACGCCACGCCCATAAAGCATGCCGTCTTTCTCGGCTAAAACAAAAGGATCAGTATTCCATTTTGTGGAATCACCAACGGGCACGACATCGGTATGCCCCGCAAACACTAACAACGGACCAATACTTCCATAAATGGCAAAAAAATTAGTAACCGGGCCACTATTCAATATCTGACAACTAAAACCTAATTCCTTAAGATACTCAATCATGTACTCTTGGCAGCCTTTATCTTCAGGAGTAATTGAAGGAAACTGCGTTAGATCGGCTAGTAAATTTTTAATATCGGTCATGTTAGGACATCCTGAGCAATTCATTAATGCTGACTTTGGCACGAGTTTTTTCATCAACTTGTTTCACGATCACTGCACAATACAAACTGTGACTACCATCTTCACTAGGTAAATTGCCTGCAACCACAACAGAGCCAGCAGGAATTCGCCCATAAGTAATAGTGCCAGTGAGGCGATTATAGATTTTCGTGCTTTGACCTAAAAATACGCCCATAGATAAAACCGAATCGCGTTCGACAATCACACCTTCTACCACTTCTGATCGCGCACCAATAAAACAATTGTCTTCAATGATAGTAGGGTTGGCTTGTAAAGGCTCTAACACACCACCAATCCCGGCACCTCCAGAAAGATGCACGTTTTTACCGATTTGTGCGCAAGAACCTACAGTCGCCCAAGTATCCACCATTACCCCTTCATCAATGTATGCACCCACATTCACATAAGAAGGCATTAACACGGTATTTCTCCCAACAAAAGCGCCGCGACGTATCATTGCATTGGGAACTACGCGCACCCCGGCTTGTTGAAATTGTTCGGGAGTATAGCCTTGATATTTTAAGGGAACTTTGTCGTAAAACTGACAAAATCCAGAGTCGATAACTTGATTAGGATAAAGTTTAAAAGACAAGAGAACTGCTTTTTTAATCCATTGATGGACTACCCATTCGTCATTAATTTTTTCAGCAACCCGATACTGCCCGCTATCTAAACAAGAAAGCACTTCATCAATAGCACCTTTTAATTCTGGAGACGCTTGATCTAGAGTGAGGGTTTGTCGTTGTTCAAACGCTGTTTCAATGAGACTTTGTAAGTAGTTCATGAATGTTTCCTTGCTTATTTCAATGAGGTAATTAAACGATCTTTTTCAAGCCACTGATGATTTAACCAATTCTTAAAATCAGCTTGAATTTTGCCATCGTCTAACAATTGTGGTGAAGTAAATTCACTAGGTATGGGTAAATAACGAACGTTCACTTTAATCGATTTAATTCGTCTGCAGAGAAAATCCCATAAAGAATGTTTGGATTCAGGATATATAATCGTGATGTCCATTAGGCTCTTAATTTGTTGCCCCATAGTGCTAATAATCAAACTTATCCCACCAGCTCGTGGCTTCAATAAATGCATATAAGGGGAATTTTGCAATTCCTTTTTTTTCGGAGTAAAACGAGTGCCTTCCACAAAATTCATAATCGCAGCCGGCGTTTTTTTAAAGGCTTCCACCGCTTTTTGCGTGGATATTAAATCCTTACCACGTTTATGAGGATTTTTATCCAAATATTCTTTACTGTAGCGTTTCATAAAAGGGCAACCCATAGCCCACCAAGAAAAACCCAATAAAGGAATCCACTTCAATTGATCCTTGATAAAAAACTTTAAAACCGGAATTTTGCGATTCAATAAACGATGCAAAACTACGATATCTAACCAGCTTTGATGATTAGCTACTACCAAATACCATTCATTGCGAC
>SCSO01000194.1 GCA_004297865.1 Legionella sp. | reverse complement strand
GGCGGGCGAATTTTACCGGAAATGGTATCACCAGAACGTAAACCAAATCGTCTGATTTGACTAGGTGAAACATAAATGTCGTCCGGACCTGCCAAATAAGATTCGTCTGCAGATCTCAAAAAACCAAACCCATCAGGTAATACTTCCAAAACGCCATCGCCATGGATATCAGCACCTTGATCGGCTAATTTTTTAAGTATTGCAAAGATCAATTCTTGTTTGCGTTTATTGGAGGGATTTTCGACACCAACCTCTTGTGCAATATTTAAGAGTTCGGCAATAGGTAATTGCTTGAGTTCACTAAGATACATATTTCTCACTTGATTTATTGTTTAAATGAATTGAATTTCCGAGAATATTTTTAAGGGAAAAGCAGCAAGAATTGTGCTGCTTATGTAACAGTTTTGCATTAAAGCCTGTCACATATAGATAACAGGCTAACACAGCTTTTAAATAAGATCAACTTACTAAAGATTACTTTCTACAAAAGCGCTTAATTGCGATTTAGTCAATAAGCCCATTTTAACAGCTACTACTTCGCCATTTTTAAAAATGATCAAAGTAGGAATGCTCATCACGCCAAACTTGGCTGGAGCTTGGGGGTTTTCGTCAATATTGATTTTTGCAAAGGTCATGTCTTTACCATGTACGGCAGCAACTTCTTCTAAAATAGGAGTTAAAGCTCGACAAGGACCACACCATTCCGCCCAAAAATCAACCAACACGGGCTTGCTTGAATTAGTAATATCTTGCTCAAAACTAGAGTCTGTTACTGTCTTAATGTGGTCGCTCATGGGTAAAACCTCAGTGATTATTGTTTAAAGATCTATTATAGATCACCCATGAGGGCTTGCAACAGGCTTAAAGCAGAAATTGCTGCAGTTTCCGTACGTAAAATCCTCGGACCTAAGGATAAAGCTTGAAATCCAGACGCCTTAGCAAGAGCTACTTCTTCCTCGTTAAACCCACCTTCTGGACCAATGAGCAAACTCACAGGTTCTTGTTTAAGTTCTATGCTTCGCCAATTCTGTGAATTTTCTGGGTGTAAAATGAACTTGAAGGGGGTCGTCGTAGAGCCAATATATTCAGCAAAAGCCAGAGCTGAATGGACCTTTGGGACGACATTTCTCCCGGATTGCTCACAAGCGGCAATGGCAATGGCTTGCCATTGTTGTAATTTTTTAGCCATACGTTCTTGATCGAGTTTTACCACACAACGAGCGCTAATAACTGGAGTAATACTACTTACCCCCAACTCAACGGCCTTTTGCATGACCCATTCCATGCGATCACCTTTAGAAATGGCCTGTGCTAAATGAATGGCAAGCGGCGATTCGCGATTTTGCTCTTTGACTTGGAGAATTTCCACCGTCACCGACTTTTTTTTAACCTGCGTAATACGTGCCGCAAATTCTCGATTATCCCCACAAAACAGGCAAAGTTCTTCGCCTGGTTGCATGCGCAAAACCACGCCCACGTGCTGACTGGCTTCTGGAGACAAGTCTACAATTTGCCCAGATTCATATTCTCCAGGTTGATATATTCGTATTTCTCTCAATTGATATGCTCACTATTATTGAACCCATTAGTAGGTTGGGTCGAAACCCAACATAACCATTTCACCTTCGCTTAAGATCCTTATGTTGGGTCATGACCCAACCTACTGCTATTTTTGAACCCATTATAGTAGGTTGGGTCGAGACCCAACAACCATTTTCCAATATACCCTCATCTCAAACTTTCTCCCTAAAACGGAGAAGTGAGAATTTGCCTGTCAGCCCTTTTCCGGTAACGTCAGAAGGGAGCATTTCAATTACAAACCTGTTAAAATCATCCCTTTTATTCGAGGAATAATACATGACGAGCAAGACACGTGTTGAATCTGACAGTATGGGGGAAATTGCAGTCGCTGCTGATAAATATTGGGGCGCACAAACCGAACGCTCATTACACCATTTTGACATCGCTGAAGATCTGATGCCACGTGAAATGACCCATGCCTTCGGTATTCTAAAAAAAGCGGCTGCTTTAACCAATCTAGATTTAGGAAAACTACCTAAAGAGAAAGCCGACCTCATTGTAAAAGCCGCAGAAGAAGTCAGTGAAGGAGCATTGGATGATCATTTCCCTCTGAGCGTGTGGCAAACTGGCAGCGGTACACAATCCAACATGAATGCCAATGAAGTCATTTCCAATCGTGCCATTGAATTAAGTGGTGGTGTCATGGGTAGCAAAGCACCAATTCATCCTAATGATCATGTCAACATGTCACAATCTTCAAATGATACTTTCCCAACTGCCATGCATATTGCTGCAGCGTTAGCGTTTAAACAAAAATTGATTCCTACGGTCAGTAATTTACGTAATGCTTTGAATGCCAAAAGTATCGCTTTTAAAGATGTTGTCAAAATAGGCCGTACGCATTTGCAAGATGCAGTGCCTATCACTTTAGGTCAAGAATTTTCCGGTTACGTTGCTCAATTGGATGCTTGTTTACATCGTTTTGAAGAAGTGCTCCCCGAACTGTATGAATTAGCTGCCGGAGGTACTGCGGTAGGAACCGGGTTAAATACTCATCCTCAATTTGCGACCAAGGTTGCTGAACACATCGCTAAAATAACTCATTTACCTTTTGTGAGCGCACCGAATAAATTTGCCGCTCTCGCTTCTCACGAAGCGTTAGTTTTTGCACACGGCGCCATGAAAACTTTAGCTTGTGCCTTAATGAAAATCGCTAATGATATTCGTTGGCTTGCTTCTGGCCCACGTTGTGGAATTGGCGAACTCATCATTCCTGAAAATGAGCCCGGTTCTTCCATTATGCCGGGGAAAGTCAATCCAACTCAATGTGAAGCCATAACCATGGTGTGCACGCAAGTATTAGGTAATGATGCCACTGTGGGCATAGCGGATAGCCAGGGTAACTTTGAATTAAATGTGTTTAAACCCGTTATTATTTTTAATGTTTTACATTCTTTAAATTTACTTACTGACAGCTGTCGTTCTTTCCAAGAGTTTTGTGTTGAAGGAATTGAACCTAATTATCCGGTGATTGATTATTATTTACATCATTCACTGATGTTAGTCACTGCTTTGAATCAACACATTGGTTATGATAAGGCGGCAAAAATTGCCAAGACGGCACATCAGGATAATAGTTCTTTGCAAGAGGCTGCTGTTAAATTAGGTTATTTAACCGCTGAAGAATTTGCGAAGTATGTCAAGCCAGAAGAGATGATTGCACCGCAATAGGATATAGGTTTACGTGCCCGTTTGCGGGCACGTTCACGAAAACTTCTATTGCAATACCGGCATCTGTGGTGCTGCAGCACGTTTTGGTCCAGGAGTGGTTTTTTGTACTGGATCTTTAGAGGAATAGCTTTTTTGTGTAGATTTTGTACCTTCAGCAGATGAGGTATTATCTGCACTGCCACTATTCATCGACGTAGGTTTGGAAGAATAATCAACTGGTTCACTTCCTTCATCCCATAAACATCCAGATAAACCCAAGGTCAGTGCAGCAACTAGACCGCATCCCCATATCGTTATTTTTTTCATCCGTAGCTCCAAGCATTTGGTTATGGTTTGACATCATGTGGAATGTCAGTCCTTCTAATATAAATTAAAACGCAAAATGGTACTAGCCATCATAAGATGGATTGTGATTTTGCAATCGATGCGCTTATAATCTTTCTTTTCATTATTAGGGATTAATATGATTTATCCGAATATCTTAGCCACTATTGGCCAAACACCCATTGTCAAAATTAATCATTTAGGTCGTGATTTAAATTGCGAACTTTATGCAAAATGCGAATTTTTCAATCCTGGTGGTTCCGTGAAAGATCGTATTGGTTATGAAATGGTTGTTAATGCTGAAAAAGAAGGGCGTATTAAACCGGGTGATACTTTGATTGAGCCGACTTCTGGTAATACCGGTATTGGAATTGCTTTAGCTGGTGCAGTCATGGGTTATAAAGTCATTATCACCATGCCAGAAAAAATGAGCCAGGAAAAACAATCCGTATTAGAGCGTTTAGGCGCAACCATATATCGTACTCGTACCGAAGCAGCTTCTTTTGATCCTGATAGCCATATTATGCTGGCGAAAAAACTACAAGCTGAAATTCCAAATGCACATATTTTAGATCAATACGCTAATCCTAATAATCCTAATGCGCATTACAAAGGCACTGCTCAAGAAATTATTGATGATTTTGGCAAAGATTTGCATATGATCGTCGCAGGAGTAGGAACTGGTGGCACTATTTCTGGTATCGCTAAACGTTTAAAAGAATATAATCCCAGCATTAAAATCATTGGTGCAGATCCCGAGGGTTCCATTCTAGGTGGAGGCACTGAGATTAAGCCTTATCAAGTTGAAGGGATAGGGTATGATTTTTTCCCTGACGTTCTGAATAATAAATTGATTGATGACTACGTGAAGACCAATGATGCCGATTCGTTCCGTACTGCACGCGCCTTAATGCGTGAAGAAGGATTATTAGTTGGCGGATCTTCAGGTGCTGCTATGTGGGCTGCCTTACAAGCAGCAAAATCTTTAAGTAAAGGACAAAAATGTTTGGTGATTTTACCGGATTCAATTCGCAATTACATGTCTAAATTTGCTCATGATGAATGGATGAAGCAACAAGGATTTCTCTAAGACAATTATTGAGAATGGACTCTGTCCATTCTCAATTTAACCACCTAGGCTTGCAGAAGGTTTTCCTTCTAGACGGTCAAATAATTCATCACCGTCAATCAGTTTAGTGCTCATCCAAGCTGCTAAACGATTCACTAATAATCTATTGATTGCAGCATCAGATTCTTTAGGTGATACATTAACTAAAGGCTTGCGATCAGCACCTTCTAAGTGGTAGAAAAATTCCATATTGTTGGTGTACGAATTGTTATCTTGGGGCAAAAACTCAATATACAAATCGATTAATTGCTTTTTAGTTAACTCTCCTGCATCCGACATAGAAAGTAATCTTTTACGATTTTGTTCAAAGGCTAGGCGTAAACGGTTATTATCCTCAGTGATTTCTTCAATAATACCCGCTAAAGATCCAGTTTGCGTTATGCTTGATTCGGTAGCCTTCAATGGACTAACAGCCAATTGCCCCACGTAGGCATAATCGCTTTCAAATTTTACATAAGGGAAATACTGATTGCCGAGTACTTGTAAAATAAGCTCCGTTCGCGACGAATTCCCTGAATGATGATTAAAGGTCACTCTTTTTCTTAATTCTTTACCATGCTCTACAAAGAATAAATGCACATTTAAACCCAAAGCTCGACTTAATGCATCCAAAGCGGAAGGGGGTAAATCAGTATTTTCTTCGTATAAATAGCTTTTCGGCGTTTTAGGATCTAGACTTTCAAACACCTCACGATATTGAGTAGGGTGAGCGCAAATTTCATCAACAGCTAACTCTCGCAGCACTTTAGCCAAACAATTAACCAACTCATTTTTCCGAGTGTTATTGATTACCATTTGTAGACGATCGTGGGGAGTCAGGTAGGGTTGGTCGGAAATAAATCTCGGATAATAAGTAAATAAACGTTCGAGAATTTTTTTCAAGGTGTTTTCATTAACGCGAGTGGAACGTTTAAAAGCATCTAGAAACGACACGGCCACGGCATGGAACTGTTCACCACCAATAGCAATAGCATTGAGCTCAGAAGCCTTTTTGGGTTCTTGCTGTGCTTGAGGTTTATTAAAAAAACCCGTTTTTGCCATGATGCCTCCATCTTTACTCTATCTTATATTGTAATCAACGCAGATTAAGGAAATATTAACGAAGTCTTTACAATACAATGGTTTTTTTAAGATTAGTACGTTTTATTAAAAACCGCGAAGTCTAACAATGAATCTCCCATCTAAATTTATAAATGTAGCCTGTATTAGACGTAGTCGTAATACAGGAATAACCATCAAAAAACGCCTCAATTGGCTAATTGCTCCTATTAGATATGCAGGTTTTAATGTATTTTTTTAAATGTATTAATGAAATTGGTGGGGGTAGGTCCTGTATTACGACTTCGTCTAATACAGGCTACAATCCATTGCCGCGAGATGGTATTATCTTAAATATTCAATATGTTAATCCTTTTCCATGCCTACCGCCCCAAAAACCCTCATAAACCTCCTCCTTTCTCCCTGGAATGCACTAAAAAACCATCTTCGCTTGAAGCAATGGATTAAAGAAAACAACCTCCACCATCATGAAGTGGCATTTCAGGAAATTTTTAAGGATATTAACGGCTTTCAAGTCTCTCGAGAAGCTCGCGTTGACACTGACGCCCTAGAATACACCTATGGTGAAATCGAATTTTTACCTTTTATAGCCTTATTATCCCTTGTAACTCCAGGTAAAAACACAGTTTTTTATGATTTAGGATCGGGAGTAGGGAAGGCTGTTTTTGCTTGTGCTTTAGCCTATCCCATCCAAAAAAGTGTGGGAATTGAGCTGTTCAATCCTCTACATCAACATGCACAAAAGGCACAGAAAAATCTATTGAAATTAGGTGGTTATGAGGAAATAGCTAACAAAATCAGCTTTTTTCAAGGAAATTATTTAGAAGTTGACCTTCAAGAAGCAACTTTAATTTTCATTAATTCTTCAACAATTTTTAATCCCTTATGGGAAAACCTCTCTAAACGCTTGGAAAATTTTCCCCAGGTACTAACCGTTATCACCACTAGTAAACCGCTAGAATCCACCCATTTTAGCCTTATACGCCGCGCCCAGGTGGAGATGAGCTGGGGAGTGGTTATGGCTTATATTCACCAGAGAAAAAACTAATTTCTGCTTACTGTCTTGAAAACATTGAATAATTTATTACCCGGTCTATACTTATAAAAAACGGGTAAATTGTCAGCACCTGATGTGCCTTGGTAGCGGACTTTAGAACACGCGACATAACGAGGTAGGTATGATTAAATCAGAACTCATTGAAAGTATCGCTGCACGCATGACGCATCTCACTGAAAAACAGGTGGCGGATGGCATCAATAAGATTTTAGACTTAATGAGCCAGGCGCTGATTGACGGCCAACGTATTGAAATCCGTGGTTTTGGTAGTTTTTCACTACATTATCGTCCCCCACGCAATGCTCATAACCCAAAAACTGGGGAAAAAGTAGTGACTGAAGCAAAACACAGTCCCCACTTTAAGCCTGGTAAAGAACTTCGTGAACGCGTTAATGCTTCACGCGCTCATTGTGAACTACCTAAAGAAGATTAATTACGTCCGGGGCAGAGTGACGCCAGTTTGCCCCTGATATTTCCCTCCGCGATCCTTGTAAGATACCGCACAAACTTCCGCAGCCTCGAGAAATAACATTTGCGCAACCCCTTCATTGGCATATATTTTTGCGGGTAAAGTGGTCGTATTCGAAAATTCCAAGGTCACATGACCTTCCCATTCCGGTTCTAAAGGCGTTACGTTGACGATAATTCCACAGCGTGCGTAGGTGGATTTACCTAAGCAAATGGTCAAAATATTACGGGGAATACGAAAATACTCTACAGTACGGGCTAAAGCAAAGGAATTAGGGGGAATGATGCATACGTCGGATTGCATATCGACAAAGCTGTTGGCATCGAAGGCCTTAGGGTCAACAATGGCTGAATTGATATTGGTAAACACCTTAAACTCGTTCGAGCAACGCACATCATAGCCGTAACTGGACACACCATAGGAAATAATACGCCCATTTTCATTTTCGCGAACTTGCCCGGATTGAAAAGGTGAAATCATCCCATGTTCGTGAGCCATCTTTTCTATCCATCTGTCTGACTTAATCGACACGTCTAAACCTCATTGAATCTATAAAAAGACAATGTTTATCATAAATGAGGGATAAAAAAAAGTAGAATACGCTGTTAAATTTTGTCATTCCCGCGCAGGCAGGCAATCCATCTCTAATTGTTGGGTCATGACCCAACATAACCACTTCAACTTTGCTCAAGATTTTTGTTGGGTCTCGACCCAACCTACGAAAATAGAGTCCGCCTGCTCGGGGAATGACTAGGAATTTTGAGCCCTATTTCTTTGCCATATTATGCAATATCTCGCCTATCTCCATGGGCATGGGAAATACTATGGTGGAATTATTAGTCCCTGCGATAGCGGCTAAGGTCTGTAAATACCTTAATTGCATAGCTTGTGGTTGCTGAGCAAGTACCTGCGAGGCTTGTAGAAGCTTCTCAGAGGCTTGTAGCTCCCCTTCAGCATGGATGATTTTTGCTCTACGCTCCCGCTCAGCTTCCGCTTGTTTAGCAATGGAGCGAATCATACTCTCATCCAAGTCAACGTGTTTAATTTCCACGTTGGCCACTTTAATACCCCAATTATCGGTTTGGGCATCCAATATTTTTTGAATATCACTATTTAAACGCTCACGTTCAGAAAGCATGTCATCAAGCTCATGTTGTCCTAGAACCGAACGGAGCGTAGTTTGCGCTAATTGGCTAGTTGCCTCGTAATAGTTTTCAACTTGAATAATCGCGTTTTCGGGTACCACTACTCGAAAATAAAGTACAGCATTAACCCGCACGGACACGTTATCTTTAGAAATCACGTCCTGACTAGGGACGTCCATTACTATGGTCCGTAAATCCACACGTACCACCTGCATAACTCCTGGGAAAATAATGACTAAACCAGGGCCTTTAACCCGCCAAAAGCGTCCAAGTAAAAACACCACTCCACGTTCGTATTCACGAAATACTTTAATCGATGAAAACAGTATCATGGCTATAATGGCGCAGACTACTGCAAAAAATGGTCCCATTTTATTCTCCCTTTGATCCCTTATTCAGTCCTGTTGTCTTCTTCTACTTCTAATGTTAAACCACTGGTTGCTACTACCCAAATGGGCTTATCTGCTGCTATAGGTTTTTGCGATTGCACAGACCAAATTTCTCCGCGAATTACCGCTTGCCCTTGCAGATCAATTGCTCCTAAAGAACGTCCTCGCGCACCCACTAACACATCAAGACCATGTCGTACTTTTTGCTTACGCGACTTCATTAACATACCGAAAAGTACAATAAAAACAAGGATGTTAGTAAAAGCCATACCAGCAATTACCGGCCAAGCTATTTGGTAAGTGGCAAAATCGGTATCCATTAGCATAACTGAACCAATTAAAAAGGCTATAGTGCCACCTACTCCTAAAGCCCCATAACTGGGAGTTACTCCCTCAGCAATGATGAAAATTATTCCTGCAATGATTAAACCCAATCCGGCGTAATTTACTGGTAGCAATTGTAAGGCATATAAGGCGATGATCATGGCCACCACACCAACAACCCCTGGTAAAACATGTCCTGGATTCATTAATTCAAAAAATATTCCGTAAATTCCTAATAAAACCAATAAATAAGCCACGGTAGGGTCAGTGATAATGGAAAGAAAGCGGGTTCGCCAATCGGGATTAATGGGGTGAATTTCTGGATTTAAGGTATCTAAAGTGATTTTTTTACCGTTTTGTTCGACTGTTATCCCATTTAATTGAGCGAATAAGTCACCTCTGTCTTTGGCAATATAATTAATAACCCCGGCTTTTAAGGCTTCCGATGAGGTTAGAGTAGCCGCATTAAGTACCGCATTTTGCGCAAACTCCACATTACGTCCCCGTAATTGGGCAAGCGTACGGATTGTGGCTACTGCGTCATTGGTAACCTTTTTATCCATAGTTGATTTGCCCTTTCCCTTTTCTTCTTCAAAACCAGCACTTAAGCTTACCGGACTTGCAGCACCTAGCTGAGTTCCTGGTGCCATCGCAGCGAGGGTGCTTGCATAAATTAAATAAGTGCCGGCGCTGGCAGCTCGGGCTCCATTAGGACTCACGTAAGTCACTACAGGAACGGCGGAACTGAGGAATTTTTGAATAATTAAACGGGTTGAAGAGTCTAAACCACCGGGAGTATCCATAATAATTAGGATTAACTGGGCATTTTGCGCCGCATCGATGCCACGAATAATATAATCTGCGGTAGCGGGCCCAATGGGTCCTTTAATGCTTAATTCTATGATTTTTGCTGCTTGAACCATGGAAGAAAAGGATAAAAGCACAATAAATACGGCTAGAAACAAGGAGTTGCGAAGCCTGACTAGCGCGAAGCAGGATTTAAGCATAGCACTATCCTTGCAATGACATATATGATTAAAGATAGCAC
>SCSO01000193.1 GCA_004297865.1 Legionella sp. | reverse complement strand
CTTGCTTTTTGCTTTTTTATCATGATAGCAAAAAGCAAGGCTTGACCCTCATACCTGCTCATACCCTACCCACTCATTCCCATTTAGAATCCCCTCTTTTTTTCAATGTGATGAAAAAATTTCGACATGCAATATCTGAGTTTTTGATATATAAATATAAACAATAGGAGAATCACTATCTGATCAGATGTTTTCATAAGATAAAGATCAAATGCCTTCAATTTAAATGGATATATAATGAATAAATTAACTCTGGAAAAAGCAAATGCCATTATTGAGGCAGGGTTTGTTGAAAGTATGCACTTATCGCTGCAACCGATGTCAATTGCAATTCTTGACGCAGGTGGACACCTTATCGCATTCCAACGGCAAGATGGGGCAGCTATTTTGCGGTTTGATATAGCATTTGCTAAAGCCTATGGTGCTCTGGGTATGGGAATAGGTTCACGAGGTTTGGCTCTCAAGGCAAACGAAATTCCTGACTTAATTGAGGGAGCTATGTTTGCTTCAAAGGGACGACTTATTCCTGCTCCAGGAGGTGTACTTATCGTCAATATGGATAACGAAATTATAGGGGCTGCGGGTGCAAGTGGGGATACATCAGATAATGATGAGCATTCTGTCATTACTGGTATTCTATCCGTTGGGTTGATACCAAAACCGATCTAGGTTCTGACATAAGCTTATTCTGTTTCTATGGCTAGTTGTATTAAGTAAAATTATTATGAACCATTTATAATCTCACAAGCATCTAGAGGGTCAAGCCTCCATACGTACCGTTGGTTTTGTTACTATTGGATCACACATTGAGCACTTCCAGGCGGACCTTGGTAATAGTAATCATCTAGAGTGTTTTCCTTGCCTAGGATTTGTAATTTATATCCTATAGCCTGCAGTAGAAAAAGCGTACCGGTTACTCCGACAAGATGTGCGGCGCCTACTGCTATGGTTAGATTTTGATTTTTTACTGACTCTGTGATGATACTCTCTTTCCATGCTCGATTTCGAGACTCCAACAGCGAATTACCTGTACCAAATGCTTGCTCTATGATTTGCAAGCACTCCGGTGCAGGCCGGGTAGCATATGCTTCAGTCAAAGGATTATTTTCAAAATTTTGTATGCTTTTATCCAAAAGTTCTGTACTCATCTCTACCGCGGAGAGCAACAGGGTGTTAATGATTTCTGCCTTACCTTGATCAGAATCAAAGAGTACGCTCTTTTTATTGTTCTTTTCGAAGTAATCCCCTAGCGTATAATCCATACCCCTCAATTGTGAAGCAACAGTCAATGCTAGAGGAACAAAGGATGCTTTGATTTCTTTGGCATGATGACCAGGGAAAAAACCAGCAATTGCTGGTTCAAGTACTTTATCAATAACGGAGCGTGACGCCTCACTTAAACCTTCATACCATTTGCCGTCGCTTGTAAAGGGATCATGAGCTAAAATTGCTTTACGAAATACGTCCTCTTTTACTGGCCCCTCCCAACAAAGAGTATTACTAGATTGTAAATCGTTTATTACAGAGTCAGGCAGTGATGTTAGTGGGTAGTTATGCATGACACCTAATACATGAATTACAGACGCTTCAACTTTTGCAGTCTCTGGATTGAAATAACCATCAGTCTTGGTGGCACGAAAATACAGTGGATATTTCACCTTCAGTGCGGGCTTGAAAAATTGGTGTTGCGTCTGGGTGATGGTTGTGTCTGTGTCTGATTTTTTCATGGGATGGGTTCCCGAGTTATTTATTTAAGTTTAGCATAGGTTTGATTTTTTGCTTGTTTTTTGAACATTTCACGGTGTGGGTCTTAATACTGGGCATTCCTAAAAACCCCTGTTCTTTAAAAATCAGGTAAATCAATG
>SCSO01000500.1 GCA_004297865.1 Legionella sp. | reverse complement strand
TCCAGTGGCTTGCATACCAATGGGTATTCTTTAGCCCGAAAATTATTTTTTGAGGTGGGTGGTTATGATGTCGATGGGCGAATCGATGAGTTATCAGCTTCTGTTGGTGAGACCTTGTTAGCACCACATATCAATTACACGCAACCGATATTACATTTACTAGCGCAAAAAATTTCCATTAAAGGCATGGCTCATATTACGGGTGGTGGCTTATTAGAAAATATTCCTCGAGTTTTACCGGGTCACTGTGCGGTAGAAATCAATAAAAGATTCTGTCCCACGCTACCAGTGTTTAAAGTTTTACAAGATTTAGGGCAATTGCCCGATTCAGAATCCTATCGTACTTTCAATATGGGCATAGGATTGATCATGATCGTCAGCCCTGAAGTGATTCCAGAAATGCGCGCAGTATTAAAAAGCTACGTCAATTATCCGCTCTACGAAATAGGTAAGGTGGTCGCAGGAAAACCGGAAGTGAGGTTACTCGGATGAACATTGCCATTGTACAATTTCCAGGCTCGAACTGCGAGCGGGAAACCTCTTTAGCAGTGAAGCGCGCAGGCATGCAACCTATCGATTTTTTATGGAATGAAGATCCTAAACAGCTTGTGGCCATGGATGGTTATATTATCGTCGGTGGCTTTTCCTACGAAGATCGTTCGCGTGCGGGCATTATTGCCGCTTTAGATCCAGTGATGCAAATAATACGTGAGCAAAGCGAACAAGGTAAGCCAGTATTAGGTATATGTAATGGCGCTCAAATTTTAGTTGAAACGGGTTTAGTCCCTGGTTTGCATAATCATCAATTAGGTATGGCTTTAACTGATAATAAACGCATAGCTGATGGTAAGATTCTCGGCACAGGTTTTTATAATGCTTGGATTCATATGCGAGCTAATCCCAAAGCAAACTCCAATGCTTTTACTCGTCATTTAAATAAGGATACGGTTTTAACCGTACCGATAGCGCATGCAGAAGGGCGTTTTTTAATGCCTGTCGAATTATTAGCTGAAATAGAGTCTCATGGATTAAATCTTTTTCAGTACTGCAATGAGGAAGGTGCCATCATTGATGAATTTCCTATTAACCCCAATGGTTCTTTAGCCAATACCGCAGCAATAATCAATAAGACTGGCAATGTAATGGCCATGATGCCGCATCCTGAAAGGACCAGCGCAGGAGATGCTATCTTTACTTCCATGCGTGAATACATTCAAGAAGGGAAAAAAACAGTACCTACACAATTAGCTTACCAACCCGCTGCACCTAAGGTTTTGCCTTATAAAAAAGAATCCCAAAAGCAAGAACTCTTGGTGAAATTAATCATTACCGATAATTACGCA
>SCSO01000192.1 GCA_004297865.1 Legionella sp. | reverse complement strand
TACCTTGAAACCCCTTAATAGGACTGCGCCGTAATGGGCAATGTCAGCCTTAATTTGCGCAGAATGGGTTTTTAAGAAATGATGTAAAAAATGAACATCCGTATGTTCCTTAGGCTCAATGACCAAAGGCATGTCTTGTTCATCAGAAAGAATGAGTCGTTCATCTTGACGAAGAAAGCGAGTCTGCACGCCAGCATATTCATTGTCCATAATGAATTCATCCTAAAAAAATTGTTCTAATATCAACTATATAAGATCATTCTTGCTAGGTAAACCTATCCATCTTACTTTCAGTCGCTCTAATACGATCCTTAAGATATTGTTTTTAAATAAACATTGTCTAGTACCTTAAAAATTGCTATTTATATAAAGCAAATTTTCCACCATAATTACAATCAATTTTATAGGGATATTCATGAAGTCAATTCTTAATTTATCGTTAACAGCACTCCTTATTTCAAATGCAGGATTTGCAGGAACTATGGGAGATGTTCATAGTATGGGGCCCCATTCCGGTTGGCTAGTGGGTGGTGATGTGGGTTATGGATATTTAAGTACCCAGGAAACGGATCTAAATGCCCCAGCCTTTACTAGCCAATCTCCTGCGACTACGGCATTTCAAATACAAGATCATCGTATCGGACAATGGGTAGGAAGCGGTTATTTGGGCTACAATTTTCTTATTACGGAACGTTTTTTAGCGGGATTAGAATCTGGATATAAGTATTTAGGAGAGTCTAAATATAGTACGCGCTTACAAGCCCCCACCGGTTCAACCGGAGGTAGTTTTAATGAATCGGTAAAAGTTGAACAACAAGCAATAGATGTTTTAATAACGGGTCGCTATTTTGTTTGGAATAAAGTGAATTTTATAGGCAAAGCGGGCGCAGCATTTGTTTATTCCCAGACTAAGCAGCTATATACCCAAATAATAAATGTTCCCAGTACCTCTTTTCCTAATGCTGTTTTTTACGGCAATGACAAAATATGGCGGATCAAACCTGAGCTTGCAGTAGGAGTGGGGTACTCCTTCAATGAACATCTGAATTTAAACTTATTGTTTACCCATATTCATGGAGATAACGGTGTAGTAGGCGCATTTAGATTTTTCAGCATACTTGGAGGAGATAATACTCCCGCAGCTTATGAATACAATGGTGTAACTGCTGGGTTAAGTTGGAATTTTGGCTAGTAAATAGATGGGGAAAGGCTATCCAATCCCCTCTAATTCACTCATTGTCGATAAAGCCTGAGTAATCGTCTTAATCACTGCGAGACGATATTCAGGTTCACGAATAAATAAATGTCCGCTCGGAAACTCATGAAACTGACAGGCCTGTTGCGAATGCTTAGACCAACCGCGATGATCTTCAGGTGCAACCCAAGTGTCTTGTTGGCCAATAAATACCGTAATCGGTATATCTAAAGCCTCTTCCTCGTAATAACTATAATTTTTTACTATATTCATATCCCCGATAAAAATAGGTAATAAGACCTGTACTATACTTTTATTCATGCGTTCGTCACTGTAATCCACAATCCCATTGTCTTTAAATACCAAGGCTAAAGTTTGTAATTGCTCATCACTCATGGCATTCAATTGTTCTTGATTTAAAGCAAAAAGATCCAAATTCATTTGCTTTAATTTAGCGATGAGATTATGCAAGCTTTTTGAGGGTTGGCACGGATCTGGGTAAGCAGAGGCAAATAAATGCATGGGTTGGGCTAACTGATGTCGGCGTAAGTATCGCGCTAATTCAAAACCAATTAGGGAGCCAAAACTATGCCCAAAGAACGCAAATGGAATGTTCATCAAAGGCTGTAATTCATGAGCAAGAATTTCGACTAAGCTGTCCAGATGATGCATAGCTGGCTCATCCATACGATTTTCGCGACCGGGCAATTGAATAGGACAGATTTCGATAGTATCGGGAAAATCCTGTTGCCATTCTCTATAAATAGTCGCACCACCACCGCCAAAAGGAAAGCAGAATAAACGCATTTCCGGAACCTTGCGGGCTTTTCGGTTACCAAGCCAAATTGTAGACATTTCTTTGGTAGATGTTGCTAATGGCGTGGATAAATTTAGGCCTTTATTAGCTAAAACATACTCCGTAATAGCTTCTATCGAAGGTCCTTGCATCATCAAGGGCAAGGAATAAGTCACGCCAAGTGTATTTTCTATACTGCGCATCACCGCCATAGACATCAACGAATCCATACCAAAATCATGCAAAGAACGATCTACGGCCATATCGCTAAGTGGCATAGAAAAAATTAACGCACATTGTTCTTGCAGGTAAGACATGATGTGTTGTTTGCATTGTTCATAGGGTAAAGAAAAATCGATTTCTATTTGCGACTGGATTCCCATGATGTGCTCGATATTCAAAGTATCGGCTAATTGCGTCATCTGTAAATCTTGGCATTTCGCCAACAGGCAATGATTTTTATCCAATAAATACCAATCGCCTAAAATTTTAGAACCATCTTCAGCTAGCTCTTTAATCACTGTATAAATGTATTTTGCTTCCGCACAGGAATCATAAAATTCCACTCGCCCCATTTTTGCAGCAATATAAGGCGTGGTGATTTCTTGAGGTAAGAGTAAGAACAAGGTTTGAATACAGGCGTCAATGATGCCTGGATGTAATTTTAAAACAAACTCTTCGTTTCGTTCGGCTGACTTTGGTTTACGTAATTCAGCAAACAATTCCTGCTCACCGTACCAATAATGATCAGTCCAACGAATGGTATCACCTGCCGGCATGCCCATGCCCAAAATTCTTTGGTAAAAATGTTCGGCGCTGCCTGAACTAATACTACGCGCAACCACTTCGCTTTTGGTGCTGAGTTGCTCTCTAGGAGCAGTTTGCGTAGAGACTTTCCCTTGCGCATGTAAAATCCAATGCCCTTGTCCATCATCACTGTGAAACTGAAAAGACCATTCATTAGCTTCTAAGGGATCCAGAATTAACTGCACTTGCACCTGTTTATTATCCATCACCATCAATGGAGACAAAAACTCCAAGCTCTCAACGCTAAAGCAAGTAGTGCTTTGCCAATTTTTCATGGCAAAGGCAAGCATTTCGGTATAATACCCAGCGTGCAGTACACAAAATGTATCATGAACTTCCGGTAAGGTTTTGCTATCGAAGTGAAAAGCAAATTGTCGTGTCGACAAAGGCGAGTTGAGTCCTTTGCCTTTTAAGGGATAAGAAGTCTGTTCACTCTCAGACAGGCTGCCTCCCAACTTAGGCCAATATTTTTTATGTTGCCAAGGATAGGCTGGCAAAGTTAGCGCCGCATAAAAACGATCCGCCTCAAAAGCATTCCAATCGATTTGTGCTTGGTTGACATAATGCTCTGCTAACTCAGGCAAACTCATTTGACTAAAGTCATTAATTTTTTTCGCTTTACTGGTTTTTTTAATTTCACTTTCAACAAAATGTTCTAACTGATGCTGTAATTCAGCAATAGTACTGATTACAAAAGCACAACGATAGGCATAATGCGAACGTTTCAAATGCAAGTTATAACAAAGGGATGCCAACTCCAATTGCGGATTTTCTTTTAAATAAATCAACCAGGAATTGATTAATAACTGCAAAGCCACAGGATCTTTGGCAGAAAGAGTAAATAATTCTTGTTCACGTTTAGGATTATTTACTATCTCCTGTGCAGGCAGATGTTCGCGTAAGACCACGTGCGCATTAGCTCCACCAAACCCAAAGCCACTCACACCTGCAACCGCATAGTCACCATAACGGGGTAAGGATTCAACTTGCGTGGGAATACGAATAGCGTAGCGATCAAAAGGAATATGGGGGTTCGCTTGGCTAAAATTTAAATGTGGTGTTATTTGCCCATGCTTTAAAGTTAAAGCCGCCTTAATCATACCGACAATCCCCGCTGCAGGTTCCAAATGACCTACGTTGGTTTTCACTGAACTAATCCAGCAAGGTTGTTGCTTATCACGCTGCTTGGCAACCACTTCGCCCAATGCTTGAATCTCAATGGGATCACCCAGAAAAGTTCCGGTACCATGACATTCCACATAAGAAATCTCCCTAGGATCAATTTTCGCACTTTGATAAGCTGCTCTTAACAAAGCTTCTTGCTGTAAACCATTAGGTGCAGTTAACCCATTGGTCTTACCATCTTGATTCACTGCTGCGCCAGCAATGACTGCATAAATTTGATCTTTATCACGTAAGGCTTTAGATAATGGTTTTAACAGAATCGCACCAGCGCCCTCACCTTGCACGTAGCCATCGGCTTTGGCATCAAAGGTATGGCATTGACCAGTAGGTGAAAGCATCGTGGCTTTCGCTAAGGTAGAATGAATTGAGGGCAGTAAATTAATATTCACTGCAGAGACTAAAGCCTGATCGCAGGTTTTTGCTTGTAAATTTAGACAAGCCAGTTGCACAGCAATTAATGAGGAAGAGCAAGCACTATCTAAAACTAAACTAGGACCATGCACATCAAATAAATAGGAAAAACGATTAGCAGCAATACTAATAGCACTGCCTGTGGGGATTAGTAAAGCATCCATGTCTGATTCTAATTGTTGCAAATGACTAAATTGGCTGGCATACAAACTCGAAAAAACCCCCATTTTTGATCCAGCAACACGCTCTACCGGCAAGCCTGCATCTTCTAAAGCTTCATAACAAACTTCTAATAATACCCGCTGTTGGGGATCCATGCGCATGGCTTCACGTGGGCTGATGCCAAAGAAATAGGCATCGAAAGCGTCAATATCTTTTAAATACCCGCCCCAATAAGGCATATTCGGATTACGTAAAGCCGATTCTTTAGTGCCTGCTAATAATTCCCAACGCTCATCAGGAATGGCTGTAATTGCATTTTCACCTGTGCACAATGCCTGCCAAAATTGTCGCGGATTATTAGCTATAGGTAAGCGACAACTCATGCCAATTATAGCAATGGGATCAAATAATTTATCATTTTGTTCCTGCAAAAGCTTTTTCAGCTTTTGAATCATTAACAAGGATTTTTTTAGCGTCGTAATATCATTCATAAGTTAACTCGAGTTCTTTTAGTTCAGCTTCAATGAGCTCATTCAATTGATCATAAGACAGCGTATCAATTTGCACATTTTCCTCAGATAATTCTGCAGCCTGGGCTGGCTGAGTTTGTACCTGTTGTCTAATATAATCACTTAATTGTTTTAAACTGGGATAACGATACAAATCCATAGGCGATACCGCATCAGGGAAATGTTTATCTAGGTCTGCAGTAAAATGAATACCTACGATGGAATCCATACCGTATTGTTGGAATGGCGTATCTTCATCCACCTCATCGTCTTGTAATTGCAATGATTTGGCGAAGAGTTTTAATACTAAGGGCGCAATATCTTCTGCAGCGACTTGTGAAATCACCGCTTTTTGCTGGCCGTATTGCGCGGTGAAATGGCTAAAGAAGTCCAGTTGCTTAGCACTGGCATTAATTTGTAAAAATTTCTGCCAATACAATTTACATAAGGTAATTTCTGCAGGATTCAATTGCAGCACCCTATCCATCACTTGAATCCCTTCTTTAATAGTTAAAGATGCCATACCTACAGCATCTAAAAAGGCATCATGATTATGACGATGACTCATCCCTTTTTCAGACCAGGCCACCCAATTCATACTGACTGCCGGTAATTGTTGGCTACGACGATAGAGGGCTAAGCCACTCATAAATTCATTTGCTACAGCATAGGCGGACAAACCGGACATACCAAAATGCGGTACGCAGGCAATGGATGAAAACAGGACAAAAGAAGTTAAAGTCTGCTTTAAAAACAGCTCATGCAAGACTAAAGAACCCTTCACTTTCACATCCAATACCTTGCGCCATAAAGCTTCATCCATATCAGCGATGGTAATATTATCCGTGGTTATTCCCGCTAAATGGAAAACACCATCAATGGATTTCTGCCAGGTTTTTTCGGTGTCTTGAATGACTTTCTGCATGGCTGCTTTGTCTGCAACATCTACTGCTGCATAAATGACTTGAACTTTTTTTCTTTGCAATTGCTGTAACCAAGTATTTTTTTCCTTGGTGTCTGCAGTTAGTGCGGAAGTGCCGGTGAGTAAGAGATATTGCGTTCCTTGCGCCAGTAAATATTCAGCCACTTCATAACCCAAAGCGCCTAAGCCACCGGTGATTAAGGCAGCGACTGGGGCTTTCCAAGGTGTTGTAGTTGTAGCTTGCGCCGTTTTAAAGCGAATGCTGTAACGTTCATTCCTGCGATAGGCCAAATGATTTTGCGTCGCTTGGATTTGTGATAACTCTGCCACTACTTGTTGCGCATTCAATTGATGACTAGCCTTAGCATCTAAATCCAATAATACAGCTTGGCAATGCGCTTGCTCTGCAGCAAAAATCCGCGTCATGGACCAGAGATGATGTTGCCAATAATTGATATTATCAGTTGCTTGCACCGCTTGTGCGGAATGAGTCACTAAAGCAAAACGCAGCGGCTTATGTAAACAATGAATAATCATTGCTTTAAATAAGGCCAATAAAGACTCTGTTGGATCTTGTTGTTCAGGATTAACCGCTGAACTCAGATAAATAATGCCTTGCAAATTCTTTCCTTGAGCGGCTAAGACTTTTTCATAATCCGCTTGGCGATTTAAGTTGGCGTAAAAAACCTGATCGTTGAATTGCAGGTAGTCCGCTGCAGCAAAGCAAATAGAACTCTCAGCGCCTAATTGATCTTGCACCACTAAACCAAATTCTTTATCACTGATAATTAACCAAGGTCCTTCAGAAAGCTGCGGTACTGTACTTTGACTTAGCCCTTGTTTTTCCCATTCCATCGCATAAAGCCATTCATCGGCATTGAAAGAAGGGATGGCAGCTATGGGTGCTGCGTCCACAACTGGTTTGGGTGCTACTTCCACTTCCTTAGTCGGTATCCAACAACGGCGTTTTGCAAAAGGATAGGTCGGTAAAGAAATTAGCTGTGGTTTTTGGGCGTATAATTGCTCCCAATCGATTTTCATCCCTTTAACCCA
>SCSO01000191.1 GCA_004297865.1 Legionella sp. | reverse complement strand
AATCTAAATAACCTAACTCCTTCCACTAAGCGTTTAATACTTGCTGTATATAAACGAGCATTATCCGGCATCTCTTTAACTGAAGATTCACCGCCACTCAACACAATTATCCATTCAATCTGTGGATCCGGCCTCATTATCGCTGGATATTGGCTTTCTAAAGTGGTCGTTAAGTATCGTGGTAACCAACCCGTACTAATTATAAAAAGGCAAACAAAAACTAGGGTTAATCCTACACACAGCGCCTTGCTCTCACTGCGACGCCAAGCAACAAGCATGCAAAGGCCTAAAAGAAAAAGGCTCAAGAAAAAAGGATTAAGCATTAATTCAATACTGTTTTTTATAGTAGCCATTAGATTACTCTACGCATTAAATAAATACCCAATAAGGCAAACAACAGCGTAGGGGCAAGCGCTGCAATTTCTGGCGGCCATTGATAAACCATGCTAATAGGTCCTACGAAACGATTCATAATATTAAAACCAAAACCCACAGTAGCACCCACCAACAATTTAGAACCCATAGTTGATGAACGTAAGGGCCCAAAAATAAAGGGAATGGCTAAGACCATCATGACCATAGTGGTTAAAGGCTGAATCAGTCGTTGTAAAAAGGCAAACTTATAGTTTTGCGCATTCAGTTGATTGCGTTTTTGTTCACGCACGTAACGATTGATTTCGTGCAAGGTCATTTCATCAGGCTCGTTACTGCTAATTTTCAATATCTGCGGTTTTACCGACACATCCCACAGCATACGTGAGATAGTTTTGACTTGGGTTTTTTCAGGAGTAAAGAGTGTTTCCTGTACGTCAAAAGCCACCCATTGATTATCAATGTAATGCACTTCGCGAATGGCGCGAGCTAGTTTGAGATTATGCTGCGGATCAAAACGGAACTGATATACACCTTCAAGGATCAGATTATTTTGGATAGAACTAATAGAAATAAAATCCGCTTCATAACGTAACCACATACCTTGTGATGTACGAATACTTTGTCCGCCACTTAAGGCAGCACTCTTAATGTCATTGGCTTGCCGAGAAAGCCAAGGAACCATCGTTTCCCCTAAAGTGGTGACTAACACAATAACCAGGATAGAGGCTTTTAACACCGCGAGAGTAATCTGCCCTATAGACATTCCTGCAGCGCGCATCACTATGAGTTCGCTATGATTAGCCATCATTCCCAGGCCAATAAGACAACCTAACAAACTAGCCATAGGAAAAAACAAATACAATTGATAAGGCATTTGTAATAAGACATAAAAAGCCACTTGCTTAAATCCAAAATCAACTTTACCCATATCGCCTAATTGATCCACAAACAAAATAAAAATTTGTAACCCAGCAAGCATCAAGGTGATTAAGGCAATCGAACTCAACACAGTTTTAGCGATGTAACGGTCTAGAATTTTTGTCATGCGAGTTTCACCTGATTACGCCAAATTAGGAAAACGCCAAGAGCTGCCACCAAAAGATGCAACCACCACATCCCTATCCACAGGGGTATTTTTCCTGAAACGATCGCATCCCGAGCGATAAACATCAAATTGGCATATAAGATATAGATAATTACTGCAGGCAATAACTTAGCAAATTTCCCTGAACGCGGATTCACTCGACTCAAAGGAACAGCAATCAAAGTCAAGGTAAGTACCATAATGGGAATAGACAATCGCCATTGTAATTCTGCGGCTTTACGTAGATCGGGGTTATTAAAAGGTAAAAGGGTCGCGGTTTTAGCAGTGCGAATATCTGCATTAATTTTTACGACGGGATGGGGTAAACGGGCCTTGTATTGCGCAAACTCGGCGACTTGATAATCCGCATGCCCAGGAACACCTTGATATTCTTTGCCATTTTGAAAGACTACATATTCTTCCCCAGAATCAGGATCAGTCTGGGCAAAGGCTTTATCAGCCCATAAGACATCCCATTGGGTCTTATCTTGCTTTACTGTCTGCTTAGCTAAAAAAATTTGTTCGGCTTCTGTATGCTCACGATTCATCGCTTGCACATAAAAAACTTGCTTACCACCAGAAATGGCATGAAAACGTCCAGGAAAAATAGTCTGAATAAGGGTTTGTACGCCCGTGGTACGTAATAACTTAGCACGTTCGATTGCCACATAAGGGCTAGCCCAGATCATCACCACCGCCACAATAGCAGCCACTACAGTCGCCATGAGTAAACTTTGTCGCAATAATTGATTAGGACCAAAACCACAAGCACTTAAAACTGTCATTTCACTATCGGCATACATTCTTCCATAGGCTAAAAGCAAAGCCATATAGAAGCCTAAAGGTAAGAGTAATCCCATGAGGGTAGGCATTTCCAACATCATTAATTGCATTACAATCATGCCCGGAATACTGCCACTGGCTGCCCGGTTAAGATAAAGAACGAATTGATTACTTAAAAAAATCAACATCAAAATTGCAGTTAATGCGATTAAGGTGACGAACACTTCTTTTGATAAATAACGAAAGATAATCAAGCAAAACCCCTATTTTGAGTATGCAGTGTACTAGTCATTTTCCAGAATATCATAATTCCTTAAGGGTTTAATAATTCGTCCTAAAAGTCAGTTTCAAAGGCTGCGGAGTTTAGGTACACTAGGCTCTTTGAAGTTCAAAGGACATAATGATGAATTACGGATTGACACAAAAACCTTCAATCGATTCCAGCGA
>SCSO01000190.1 GCA_004297865.1 Legionella sp. | reverse complement strand
GCATTTGGTTGATTTAGATGGTGCACAACAAGGCAGTATGCAACAACTTCCTTTAATCACCCAGATGATTGCAAGTGGTATTCCCATGCAAGTAGGCGGTGGCATTCGCAGTCTATCTGAGGCAAAAGCATGTATTGATGCGGGGGTCAGTCAGGTAGTCTTAGGTAGTATTGCTATTAATGATATGGATTTGTGTCAGCAAATTATTCAAAGTATTGGTCCAGACCGCGTTGTCTTAGCCGTTGATGTCCGTATTGAAGATACCATTCCAAAACCAGCAACGCATGGCTGGAAAAAAACCAGCAACTTAAGTCTTTGGGACGTGGTGTCTATATATCAACTCTTAGGTGTCAAACAAGTCTTATGTACCGACATTGCTTGCGATGGCATGATGAGTGGTCCTAATTTCACATTGTATCAAGAAGCAGTTCAACGTTTCTCGCAAATCCAATGGCAAGCTTCTGGTGGGATACGTAACGCGCTAGACATTAGACAATTAGATTCCTTAGGAGTAGCTGGTGCCATTTTAGGCCTTTGTTTGTATCAAGAGCAGTTGGATTTAAGTGACTGTCTGCAGGAGTATGCTACATGTTAACCAAACGAATCATTCCTTGTTTGGATGTACGCGATAATCAAGTGGTTAAAGGCGTGCAATTTCGTAATCATCGTATTGTTGGTGATATCTTACCTTTAGCCACCGCCTATTGTGCAGATGGTGCTGATGAATTAGTTTTTTATGATATTACTGCGAGTGCGGAACAACGCGCTGTTTGCCCTGAATGGATACATAAAGTCGCAAGTGTTTTACATATTCCTTTTACTGTAGCCGGTGGAATTCGTACTTTAGATCAAGCCAAAGCCACTCTTCATGCTGGAGCAGATAAAATTTCCATTAATAGCCCTGCTTTAGAAAATCCCCATTTGATTGATGAGTTGAGCGCCATTTTTGGCAGTCAATGTGTGGTCATAGGAATTGATAGTCAATGGATTGTTGATGATTATTATGTCTATCAATATACTGGAGATGAAAAGAAAACTAAAAACTCTTTGCGCAAAACTCGCGATTGGATAAAAGAAGTTCAAACGCGTGGCGCAGGAGAAATTGTGTTAAATTGTATGCAGGCAGATGGAGTGCGTCAGGGCTATGATCTGACGCAGTTGGTAGAGATGCAAAGTCTCTGTCAGGTGCCTTTAATTGCTTCCGGTGGTGCAGGAAAAATTGCTGATTTTGTTGAAGTGTTTCGTCAGTCTCAAGTGACAGGGGCTTTGGCAGCAAGTGTTTTTCATGACAAAATAATGACTATAAAGGATGTGAAGATGGCCCTTCAAGTTAATAACATAGAGGTTAGACTATGAGTGAATTGGAAATTAATTCCTTAAACTGGAATAAAATGAAAGGACTAATACCCGCGATTATTCAAAGTGCCGAAAACGGTCAAGTATTAACCTTGGGTTATATGAATCAAGAAGCCTTATTAGCCACTCTAACCACTGGCCAATTAACCATGTACAGTCGTAGTCGTAAACGGCTTTGGCGTAAAGGCGAAACCTCCGGAAACACTATGACGGTGAAACATATCAGCAAAGATTGTGATAACGACAGTTTGTTGATTCAGGTTTTCCCCAAAGGCGCAGCCTGTCATTTAGGATTCACCACCTGCTATCAACCCGAATCGCATTTTATTTTAGGTTTTTTAGATGGCTTAGTTGGATTAATTAACCACCGCGCCGAAGAAAAAGATGAAAACAGCTATACCGTGGGTCTTTTAGATTCAGGAATAAATCGTTGTGCGCAAAAAGTCGGCGAAGAAGCGGTTGAAACGGCCATTGCCGCTGTGAGTAATAATAAAGAAGAGTTGATGAATGAGTGTGCGGATTTGATATTTCATTTGTTAGTACTGATGAAATCTTCTGAATTGAATTTTTATGATGTGTTGCAGTGTTTGGAAGAGAGGGATAGAACGGTACATACGTAACCCTCGTTAAATTCCATCATTGTCATTCCCGCGAAGGCGGGAATCCATCTCTCATTTAGTACAATGGCAATACTAAGATAGATTCCCGCCTTCGCGGGAATGACAACTTTAAACCACCCCCACCAACACCGCAGTCAAATAATTCCCCTCTGGGAAAGCCGCCAAGGTCGGATGACAACTCGCTGGACCATACACCCCTATTATCCGCGCTTGCTTCCCTACCGCATTCGCTTGCGCACTCACCAGGGCTGTAAACTCCTGCGTAGATAAAGCGGACGAACAATTACAAGTCATCAATAACGAACCAGATTTCATCTCCTTAAAGACTTCGCGATGTAAAAATCGATAATAATTTTTCGCTTTAGGTAAATGCTGTCTGGAAGGCACTAATTTAGGCGGATCTAAAATAACGATATCGTACTCCCCCGCTTTAGCTAAATAATCACGCGCATCTGCTTCAATGAATTCAATAGTCTCTAAACCATTCAATTGCGCATTATTTTTCGCTTGCGCAATAGCCTGAGCTGAACTATCCACTGCAGTGACCTGCATAGCACCTGCTTTTGCCGCATGTAAAGCAAAACCACCAGTGTAAGTATAAAGATCTAACACTTTTTTGCCCTTCGCTAAAGCCGCAACACGTTCATGATTCTCACGTTGATCGATAAACAATCCTGTTTTCTGCGCTTGCGCAAATTCCACTTGATAAATCACTCCAGCCTCTTTGACTTGCACAACGCAAGGAGTGGATTGCCCTTCTTCTACTTTCCACCCATCTTGAGAAAGCGGTTTAGTTTGCGGCAACCACAACACCTGATCTTGCGGGTACAGTTCATTCAATACTTGGGTAATTAACTCTTTATGCAATTCCACCCAATAAGCAGAACTGGCCACCACACAGTACTGATTAAAGCGATCAATCGTCAAACCGGACAGACCATCTGCCTCGCTATTAAATAAACGATAAGCTGTCGTTTGTTCATTCGGCAAGTTTAAACATTCGCGTAAAGCATGTGCTTGTTGCAAACGGTGACGAATAATCTTTTTAAAATCCTGCAAATCAATAGACTCTGTAGCCAGAGCTAATACGCGCACGCGGTAAAGTGAATGCTCATTGTAAACGCCTACACCTAGTAACTCACCCTGCTCAGTTTCAATGCCCACTAATTGACCAGTTGTTACCGGACCAGCGGTGCGTTTGATCGCCTTAGGAAAGATCCAAGGATGGCCACGTTGCACAGTATTTTGTTTGGCACTGACTACGGTAACTTTAGCTTTCATTTTTCTATTTCCCAAAGTGCAAAAGTCGGCTAATCTACACTATAGACCGGGAACCCTGCAAATAGTTGAAGGACAAATATGCAACAATTTTTACTTATTAGCAGCATTTTTTTATGGATTTGCAGTTTTTCCTCTTCTGTTTTGGCTGGCCCCTGGTTTACCGGACCTCTTCTTGCTCCAGCAGGACATACTATTCCCAAAGGACATACCAATGTTGAAGTCTATGGATTAGACGTAGAAACTACCGGTCGTTTTGATGCCAGTGGGCATTTAATACACACCCCTCTTTTTCGTAGTTTAGTCGCTAACCCGATCATAAGTCATGGATTAACTGACTGGATGGATGTCCAATTCATTGTTCCTTATGTATACAATCATACCCGCAACGTCAGCTCTCATCGATTAGCTGATGTTTCCGCAGTTGTGGGACTCCAAGTTCTTGAACAAAAGGAGTCCAAATGGAAACCGAATTTACGCTTTGCAATTACTGAAACCTTTCCTACCGGACGTTTTGAATATCTAAATCCCGATTTAGCAGGAACAGATGCCACTGGATTAGGTAGTTATGAAACGCAATTAGCCCTTAACTTCCAATTACTCCATGAAGTCTTACCAGGACATTATTTGAGAACGCGTTTAAGCCTCACCCGTCTTTATTCTAGTAGAGTGCGCGTTCATGGATTAAACAGCTATGGAGGCGCAGTTGATACTTCGGGGACTATCGCAACAGGAACCGAAAACGACGCGGATTTAGCTTTTGAATTCACTTTGGATAAACATTGGGTAGCGGTCATGGAAGGTTATATATCCGAGGGACAATCGACACGTTTTGATGGTATATTAAGTATTGGTAATATTGGAGGCCCTACCGTGACCATTGGAAGTGATAGATTCTATGAGGAGGCTTTAGCACCCGCTTTAGAATATAACTTCAATGAAAATATCGGTCTAATTGGTGGTTTGTGGTTTCCCATCACTGGGAAAAACACCTCAAATTATATGGCCTTTATACTTGCACTCAATGCGTTTTGGTAATTCACAAAGGTAATAAGCCTATGGAAAAGAAAGATAGATTCTCCTACGGATTGGCTCTAGGTGCTTTAGGAGTGGTCTTCGGTGACATCGGTACTAGCCCCTTGTATGCTATGAAGGTTACTTTAGACAATTTACCAATCAATCTCACTGATGTATTGGGTGTTTTGTCTTTGATCTTTTGGTCATTAATCATTGTCATTTCTTTTAAATACCTAGTTATTATTTTTCGCGCAGACAACGAAGGTGAAGGTGGAATTTTAGCCTTGTTGGCGTTGATGAAACATAAAAGCACCAAATACGAACCACTTTTTTATATAGTAGCCATTTTCGGTGCAGGATTGTTGTTAGGTGATGGTATGTTAACTCCAGCTATTTCGGTAATCAGTGCCGTGGAGGGGATAAGTACTTTATCACCGATTTTTACCCCCTACATTCTTCCAATCACTTGTATCATTTTATGTTTGGTTTTTGCTTTACAACGTCAAGGAACAGCCAGCATCGGTTATTTATTCGGACCTTTAATTTTAGTTTGGTTTTGCACCATTGGCTTCTTAGGTCTTGTGCAAATTATGGCTTACCCTACGGTGCTGTTAGCAATTAATCCTTACTACGCAATCAAGTTTTTATATTTGGCTGGCATTCGCGGCTATTTACTTATGGGTGGTATTTTCCTAGTAGTGACTGGGGGAGAGGCTCTTTTTGCAGATATAGGTCATTTTGGTAAAAAGCCTATTCGGGTTTGTTGGTTTGTTATTGTTTTACCTAGCTTGCTTTTAAATTACTTTGGTCAAGGTGCTAATTTATTAATGCATCCAGAAGCCATTACTAATCCTTTTTACATGATTGCGCCGACTTGGTTTTATGCGCCTTTAATTATTCTGGCGACTATTGCTACTGTCATTGCTTCACAGGCGGTCATCTCTGCCACTTTTTCTTTGACCAAGCAAGCCGTGTTAATGAGTCTTTGTCCGCGAATTCAAATTATCCAAACATCTAGAGATTATTATGGGCAAATTTATGTGCCGCAAATTAATTTTATTTTATTCGTCGGCACGCTGTGTTTTGCGCTTGCTTTTAAAAGCTCCGAACATCTAGCACATGCCTACGGAATCGCAGTGAACGCTGATATGCTGCTAGTCGATGCCATGGTGGCTTACGCTGCTCTCTCCATCTGGAAATGGTCTAAACTAAAGACTCTCTTTATTTTCGGCTCCTTTTTATT
>SCSO01000189.1 GCA_004297865.1 Legionella sp. | reverse complement strand
TAGACAATGGCGGTTGCTGCTGGTCTACTCCATTTATCGTATAATCACGGTTTTTCTCTTCCTCGGTATATATTTCTACGGCAACATATTCAGCGTTGATACCTATATTTATTTCGGTATTTTATTGATTTACTTTTTAAGTGGCCTCGTTTTTCTATATTTTTGTTTTTCGAAAAATCTCAATTTTACTATGCAAGTCATGGTATCAGGAACCATCGATGTAGTGACTATCACTACCATGCTAAGCATCATCGGTAATTTGCAATCAGGCTATGGGATACTCCTCAACGTTACTATTGCGGCTTTAAGCATTTTAGTTCCAGGTCGTTTAGCTATCTTTTTTGCCGCGTTAGCTAGTTGTTTGCTGCTCTGCGGAGATCTTGTGCAATACTTGGTAAATAACCAACGCGACTTGGGTACCTTTTTCTATAGTGGGATTTATGGGGCAGGGTTCTTTGGTACAGCTTTAACGGCATGGTATTTAGCGAATTGGATACAAATTTCAGAAGCTTTGGCACAAAATCGTAGCTATGAATTGGCGGCGATGCAAAAAATCAATGAGTACATCGTAGACCGCTTACATTCTGGGATAATTTATGTGGATGTAGGTAAAGAAATTAAATTAATTAACTCCGCAGCTTGTTCCTTTTTTAATAGTGATAAAAACAATACTCCACAATACTTGCATCAATTGTCCAGATCGTTAGTGGATAAATTCGATAATTTTTTAGAGAAAATTAAACAAAATGACACTATGGCGCAAACCATTTTAGAAGATCCGTATTTGCGAGTGCATTTTTTTTCCACTTCCATCGCTGATAATCCTGCGGTATTAATTATTTTAGAGGATATGACGTTTATTTCCCAGCAAGCCCAGCAATTGAAGCTCGCTTCCTTAGGTCGTTTTTCTGCCAGTATTGCTCATGAATTGCGCAATCCTTTGGGTGCCATTGCCCATGCAGTGCAACTATTAGGCGAAGCAGGTTTAAATGCTGAAGATGAACGTTTAAAACAAATGGTAATCAATAATTGTGATCGAATGAATGGCGTGATTAAAAACGTTTTACAATTATCTCGTCGACAAAAATCGCAGCCACAGATCATTGAAATCGAGCCTTTCTTAAAACAATTTAAAGAGAATTTTTTACATCAGAACAATTGTGAGTTTAAATTGAAATACTCCAAATCTAGACCTCTATCTATAGTTTTTGATAAGAGTCAATTAGAACAAATCCTCATTATTCTTTGTGATAATGCTCTACAACACGCGGCAGATGCTGAAGGAAAAGTAACTATTACTCTTTCAGTGAAATCCGGAGATAAAAACGTCTTAGTAGTCAGTGATTTAGGACCAGGCATTCCTGCTGAGCATCGTGATGATATTTTTGAACCATTTTTTACCACCTTAAGAACTGGCACGGGCATGGGCTTGTTTATTGCTAGAGATTTGTGCGAAATTAATCAGGCAAGGTTAAATTGGGTGGACTCGCCAAAAGGCAGCAGCTTTGCCATTACTCTCAATACTTCAGATGAGTTATTAATATGACCAATAGTAAAGTGCTTGTAATTGATGATGAACCCGACATTCGCGAACTGTTAAGCTTAACTCTATCGCGCATGGGTATTGATTGCGATACTGCAGCTTCCTTTAAAGAAGGAATAGACCGCATCAAACAAAATATTTACTCCTTAGTGTTAACCGATATGCGTTTACAGGATGGCGACGGTATTGAAATTGTACGTTTCATTCAAAAAGTAAAACCGCAATTACCGGTAGCAGTAATTACTGCTTATGGAAACGTGGAAGGCGCTGTCAATACTCTCAAGGCAGGCGCTTTTGATTATGTATCTAAGCCTATTGATTTAATCATGCTTAAAGATCTAGTTAAAACGGCTTTATCCATGAACAGTAGTGACACTAGTCCTCAAGATGAGGCTTTAGTCGGTTCTAGTCCCGTGATGCAACAGCTGCGTGAAAACATTTATAAATTATCACGGAGTCAAGCACCGGTCTTTATTCATGGAAATTCGGGAGTAGGTAAGGAGTTAGTCGCACAATTAATTCATGCTAATGGGCCGCGTAAAGACAAGCCTTTTATTCCGGTTAATTGTGGGGCTATTCCTAGTGAAATGATGGAGTCGGAATTTTTTGGTCATAAAAAAGGCAGCTTTACTGGAGCTATAGCGGATAAAACCGGACTATTTGTTGCTGCCCAGGGCGGAACCTTATTTCTAGATGAAATTGCAGAGCTTCCTTTGGCTATGCAGGTCAAATTGCTGCGAGCTATTCAGGAAAAGGCCATTAAACCTATTGGTGAATTGCATGAGATTCCAGTGGATGTGCGTATCTTAAGTGCTAGTCATAAAAATCTTGCGGATGAAATTAATGCAGGTCGGTTTAGACAAGATTTATACTATCGCGTGAATGTCATTGAATTGGGCGTCCCGACTTTGCAAGAACGTTTAGATGATATTCCTTTGTTGACGGAAGCTATTTTGAAGAAATTAACCAGCAATCAAAATCGTCCTCCAGTGAAACTGCAACCAGAATGCATTGAGCAATTAAAAACCTATCATTTTCCTGGCAACGTACGCGAGTTAGAGAATATTCTTGAGCGGGCTTTGGCCATGTGCGATGGGCAAACTATTGAATTGGATGATTTGAGTTTACCACAGCCTACGTCAGCCCCTATGGCGGAGAGTCCAACATCCTCCCCTGACTTGAGTGGCTATCTGCAAGATCAAGAAAAAGAGTTGATTTTGGATGCTTTAGAAAAGACCAAATGGAATAGAACCGCTGCTGCACGTTTGCTGGGCTTGAGTTTTCGCACCCTCCGTTATCGTTTAAAAAAATTGGGCTTGGATTGATCTTGAAAACCTGAACCTTATGGTCTAAATTTAAATCACGCAGAGAATATAAATCTCAATGCGACTATATTTTAAACATTTCTAAGGAAAGCAAAATGAACTCATGGAATAGTATCGTTTTCTTAAAAACAAGACATGCTTGGTCAGATTCTAATGCTATTGCGAATATGAAAGGTGTGCAAAGTCTTTGGTCAACTTCTGGTGATTGGGACTGGTGTATTAAACTTGACTCAAAACATTCTACTCCTGAAGAAACCGCTTTATTTGTGAAAAATTTAAGAAACTCCGATTGGGTTGCTGAAACTAAAACCAGTTGGTGGAAAGAAGTTCCAATTAGATAATTGATGATGTTTAGAATGAAAGCCCAGCATAGACTGGGCTTTTTTTATCTTGTTCAATATTCAAAGATTCGTCTTATACAGGCTACATTTCTACATGTGGTTACGACCCAGAGCAAAGCAGGAGCTCTACATCACTGAAGAAAAATCCTGAATCACCCGTTTAGAAACACTGGAAATTTTTTGCCCATCCCAAAAATAACTAAAATGGGCTCCTTGTTGGCACTTATGAATACTATTAGGTTTAAATAAAGCATAATTACATCCCTCAGCCCTTACCGAATAATAAACCAAGCCATCTTCCTGCTGTGCCTTGACTTGGGTACCTAATTTTTGAC